>CALNBC010000259.1 GCA_937874755.1 uncultured Clostridia bacterium | reverse complement strand
TGGAAAAAGGAGCTCTCTCTTGCGTGAAAACTCCTTTTCTTTGACAGGCTGAGGGTGCGTCCAAAGGCGGACGCACCCAATTTTTAATTACATCTGAAAATACTGCCTTAGAAATATGTTTTACTGACCGAGCTTGCTGACGGCATCCTGAGCGGCGGCGCGTCCGAAAACTCCGCCATAAAGGAGCGAAGTGCCGCAGCCATAGTAGTTGACGCAGGAGATTTCGGGAACCGCGCAAGCACCGGCGGCGTAGAAGCCTTCTATAGGCTGACCATCGGTGCCGATAACCTGCGCTCTTTCGTTAATCTGGCAACCGCTGTAACCGTCGGTCACGATGGCGGGCAGCTTGAGGATATAATAGGGGGCATCGATTCTTTCCATAGCCTCGTTGCTCTTTCCGAAATCCTTATCCTCGCCAAGGTCGCACAGCTCATTGTACCTCTTTACCGTATCGGCAAGGGTTGTCGGGTCTAGCCCAGCCCAGGTGGCGAGTTCTTCCACCGTATCAGCCTTGAAAGCGATTTCGTCTCCGCGCGCGGGGAAGGTCTTGCCAAGCCCTGCCTCGCATACTTCGGGGTACTGCTCGTAAAAAGCTTTGCCGACTATGCAGTAACCTTCCTGCTGACCGCTGTAATACACCTTTTCCACATGCTCGAAGTTGAAGTCGGCTTCGTTGGCTACGCGCTCGCCGTTGCCGTCTGTCAGCAGCACATTGTGTACGGGACGAATTGCCGAAGCGGGGTAAACTGGCAGATCGGGCACGCCGTTCCAGAAGAAGTAGTACTGGAGCTGAGGATAATCCAAAAGAATCATGTTGGCACCAGCGTTCTGAGCGAGGGTGAAGCCGTCTCCGTCGCCGCAACCTTTTACCATCTCGGAGTTAATTCTGGGGTTGAGTTCTGCCATCATTTCTGGGTTGCCGCCATAGCTTCCGGCACAAAGTATGGTTGCCGAGGCGTTGAAGGTAATGTCGTCGCCATACTGGTTGGTGGCTTTTGCGCCTATTGCTTTGCCGTCTTGCGTGAGTATCTCCGTCGCCGCGGTATTCATTATCACGGTAACGCCTTTGCTCTTGACGTTTTCCAGCAAAGCGCCGGTCAAACCGCCACCTTTGCCCACAGAGCAGTGGTTCCTAGGGGTAGCGCGCGGTTCGAATGTGCTGACGGCGACCAGCTTGCCGAACTCCACCCCGTTTTCTTCAAGGAAGTCAATTAGGTCGGTGGAGCTGTAAATCGCAAATTTGAGCAGTTCTGCGTCCAACTTAGGCTCAATCTGGTATACGCTGTAGATGTCTTCATAAAAGTCTTCTACGCTGTCTTCCACGCCGTTCTGACGCTGGAATTCTGTGCCCGCCCCCATTACATAACCTTCGGAGCGGGTGGTGGAGCCTCCTAGCACGCCCAGCTTCTCGATGAGAGTTACGTTTGCGCCTTTGTCAGCAGCTTCGATGGCGGCGGTTAGTCCGGATATGCCCGCGCCAATGACCAACACATCGGTAGAGTACTCGACTGCTTCAGCGGCGCGCTTGGCTACGGTTTTTGCTTTGAGCGCAGCAATGTCCGCGCCGGATTGAGCGAGAGCGTCGGAAAGCGCCGCCATGAACCCATTGGTGGAAACTGTTGCTCCGGAGATGCCGTCGATTGCGAGCGACTGCTCGGCGATTGCGGAATCGATGAGCAGCTTGTATGCTTCTCCTCCAATCATGGGCGTATCGGTGCTTTCTACCACCTCGATAGAAGCGATTTCTCCATCGGCAACGCTCACAGAGAGCTTAACGTTGCCGCCGTACGCCGGGCCGGTCCCCGTATAGGTGCCGTCTGCCATGGTCGCGCCGTCAGTGGTTATGCCCATAGCTGCATTTAGCGCGTACTGCACCGCTTCCTTCATAGCGTTTGAAGATATGGTTGCCCCTGTAACGCTATCCACCTCTGCCGAGTTGGCAGAAACGAATGCTTCGGGAAGATTGTCTATCGCGTTGCTCCCGATACCTGCGGTTTCTGAGTTTTCGAGCACCGTGACCGAAAGTATCTTGTTTTCGTCGACCTCTACCGATAACTTGAGCGCTCCTCCGAATCCATCGGCAGAAGTCTCGTACACTCCGGGGGTATAAATCCCGGGTAGAGGGGTCGCGACTACGTTTTCGTCCGCTTGTGCGTTGCCTTCGTCGGTAGGCGCAGCTGTCGTTGCGCACCCAAACAGGGTAAAGGCAAGCATTGTCGCGCAAAGCAGCAGAGCAAGTGTCTTTCTCATTCTTATTCCTCCATTTTTTGGTAAATACTGCCGTCAAGCCTATACTTCTCAGCGCGGAAGCCTAAAATAACTTGCTGGATAAACAATTGATAGAAATCATCGGAGAGAAGAAAAAGCTGACTGCATACTAACCATAAACTCTGAAGCGACCTCCATGTCAACAGACTATGACAGAAATAAGCCAAAAAATATTGACTGTCATTCTTTTTATAGATAGGATGTTAATTGTCTATGTTATGTCTATGTTTAACAGAAAGGAGTCAAGTATGACTGCAAAGGGAAAAGAAACGACGATGCCAACTATAAGACATCGGAAGTTCAAGCGCTTTACGGGCTGAGCAACAAAGGACTTTTCTTCTACGAGGACAAAGGTCTGATATCCCCCAAGCGCACTCCAAACAGCAACTACAGGTTATATACTCTTACCGAGACTGCGAAACTCCATCGCTGTAGAGTATTCAGGGAATTCGGCTTTTCTGTGGATGACAGCGTCACGATGGTGAGCGAGTGCACTCCAGAGAGCTTAGCATCCAATTTTTCCAGTCGTAAAAAAGAGATTTCTAATCAAATCGTTTGGCTGGAATTGCTTATGGAGCAGATAGACAAGACAAGAAGCCTCGTTCAGCAAATAGCAGGGGGCAAAATGCCATACGAGATCTGTATCAGACCGCCGTTATACAGAGTAGCTCTTAGAGATACGGGCAGCACATATACCGACGATACTTCCACCCAATACAGGGAGTGGCAAAGCTACATCCCGCTCGCATCCGCCTCGTTATGCATAGATATGAACCTAGCGGAACACCTCACAGGCACACTTCCTGTAAACCTAGGATTTATAATTGAAAAAGAATATGTCGATAGGCTCGATTGCTGCGTGCCACCAGAGGGCGTTGAGCTCAATCCACTTCTTTGTCTTTACACTATAATATCCGGCTCGGACGATGAGTTGGATGAACCGAATCGCATACAGCCTGCGATGAAATGGATAGCTGACAACGGCTATGCTCTAGATGGGCAGATCGTAACCCAGATGATTGCGACCTTTGACGCGGGCGATGGAATGAAGCGCTATGACAAGGCCTGGTTCCCGATAAAAAGTATCGCTGCGCATACATAAAATAACGTCATTATAAGAAATAGCGCCTGTGCGCGGCGCGACTGAATCGTAATGCAAACTAATCGTTACATTCCTATCTTATTCACTCATCCCTTTGCCAAATATCTCTTTCCCAAGTACATAGGCGCGTCGGAATCCATGCACTCCCTCGCGGTTGCGCTTATTTCATAATCAGAGTACAGCTTTTTTGCCGCGGCTGAAATACTTTTCACACAGGGCGAACCGTCGGTCAGCGCGTCTATAAAAAGGCGTTCACCTTGCCTGCTGGCGCGGTAGTCTACGAGGCAAGGCAGGGCAAAAAGCGCGTCGTCAAGAGAAGTGAGCGAATCCTCGTATATGCGCTCGACGCCGCACAGCCGCCTGGTCACCCCGCCGCAGGGACAGTCCTTTTTGAGTATCCGCGCCGTATCGCCGGTCTTGTAGCGTATGAGGGGCTGGGCTTCCATGCCGATAGTGGTGATGCACAGCTCGCCGAATTCGCCGTCTGGGAGCGCTTGACCGCTTGTGCCGATTATCTCCGCTATGACGTGGTTTTCCCGAATGTGCATACCCTCGTGCGCGGGGCAGGTGACCGCGCCGCCCAGGCCCATCTCCCGCGAGCCGTAATGCGGGAATAGCTTGCTGCCGAGTATGCGCTCTGTTTCTTGAACTGCGCTTTTCGGGCAGGCGTCGCCCGAAATCAGGGCGCGCCTAAGGCTCCCCTTGCCCAAATAGCGGAGCACAGAAAGCAGCGGTACGGGCATTCCCACAAATACATTTGGCCTGTGCTCTGCCATTGTGCGCCTAAGCTCGCCAAAGGTTTTTCCGATTCCCGTTTTGAGCGGTCGCGCACCCAGCTTTTCTATCGCCGCGGCGATGAGCTCTCCAAGGCCAAACGAACCCGAAAAGGGCATGGCAATCAACACTGTGTCGCCCGCAAAAACCAGCTCCGAAAGCCCCGCGGCAAAAAAGCCCACGGTGTGCCCGCAGTCCCCTTCGGTGTAGTAAACCCGCTTTGCCTCGCCCGTGGTGCCGCTGGTGGAGTCGGTAATTATGCGGCTAACCTCCGACTGGGACACAAGCAACATGCCGTTGCCAAAACGGACAAGCTGTTCCGATGTGGTAAAGGGCAGACTTTTTAAGCCGTTCAGCGAAGCGATGCTTTCGGGCAGGTCGGAGTAGAATCCGCCCCGCCTTTTTTCTTTGGCGAGCAGTTCGTTTAAGCGCCTTAGCTGAAGTGCTTCGAGCGCGCTTCTTGTAAGTTCAACTATACCTTCTGCTTCGCATATCCAGCTGTCGAGATTCGTCTTCTTCATATTATTTTATATTATTTTTTCTGGCATTTATTTTCGGTAGAGCGCTCTGCCATTCGCAGCAGTCAGGTTGTACGCGCAAAAGGGCACCATTTCTCTTTGGGTGTCGACTTCGCAGATGTAGCAGCGGCGCAGGCGGTCGAGGTCCAGCGTCCACGCGTCCTGGAACAGCATACCCGAAACGGCAAACGTGCGCTCGTGCGCTTTTTCGAGAAAATCGTCCAAGGAGGAGGTCTCGACCATCGATTCTTTTTGCGATGCCTTTTTCGCCGAGTCTTTCTTTTGCAGCTTGAGTCTGCTCCCACCCCACTGGCGGGAGACGAAATCCCGCGCATCTGAGGATTTGACGCAGCAGCTTTGGGTATTCTTGCGCGGCAGGGCGCGAAGCTTACCGCCATCTTGCTTCATGTAGCTGGCGTGGAAGGAGCAATAGGGGCTCTCTGCGCCGCCACCGCCGAAATCGGCGGCCTTCATAATCCCGCCGGTCTGCTCCTCTATGCCCTTCAGCATTCGCGGGATGGTCAGCCTTCGTTCGGGCGCGGGCAGGGCGCACCGCCCGAAGTAGCTCACAGGCTGAAAATGCACCCCGCGCACGAAGGGCATCCGCTCAGCAGCAAAGCGCAGTATTTCCCCGAGTTCACCGTCGTTAACACCGGGCACGACCGTGGGCACGAGCACCACGGGAAGCCCCGCGCTCTCGCAATTCTCGACAGCGCGCAGCTTCTCCCCAAGAAGGGGGCGACCGCGGAGTTTTGTGTATGTTTCATCACGAAAACCGTCAAACTGCAAAAAGGCGCAGGACACCCCCGCCTCTTTGAGCAGCTTTGCGTAGCCCGCCTCATTTGCAAGGCGAACGCCGTTGGTGTTTAGCTGGAAGAAGGAAAAGCCCTTCTCCCTGCCCAGGGCGATAATTTGCGGGAGGTCGTCCCTCACGGTCGGCTCGCCGCCCGAAAGCTGTATGTTGAACGGGCCGCCCCTCGCCATGAGCATGTCGTACTGCCGGGTGATTTCTTCCAATGAGAGGTCTTTTGGCTCGCCCTCCCCGGCAGAGGCGAAGCAAATAGGGCAATCTAGGTTGCAGCGGTTGGTCAGCTCGAGGAGCACACAACAACCCGGCCGCTCGTGCCGCTCGCACAGGCCGCAGTCGTAAGGGCAGCCATCGCGCACGGGCAGGGCGGCAGGCGGCGTGTCCAATACGCTGCTCTGGCTATTGCCCCACGCGAGGTAATCGGAAAGCGCTCCCTCCCAAATGAGGGCGGAAAAATCCCCGTGTTCGCCGCAGGTCTTTTCGAGATAGATGCAGCCGTCCTCACCCACGGTTCTGTTCGCCTCGATTACCTTTAGGCACACGGGACACACGCTCTTTGTTTTGGATATGACTTCACCCATTCGTTCCGGTTAGCCACGCTTCGAACGCGGCCTTCCCCTCCTCCCAGCTGTCTGTCGGGAAACTCGCCCTAATCAGTTTGTGCACGAGCATCCCCTTAAGGTTGACCCCGTCCCTGTCTGCAATGAACACGGGCAGGCGGAGCCTTTTGTTGACGCGCACTTCCCAGCCCGAAAGCAGGGCGACGAATTGTTCGCCCGTCATCGGGATTTTGTATTCGTATGTTTGGGAGTCGGCGAAGCAGTTTTCGGTCTTGGTACACTCGAAATTCATCCGACTATGTCCTCCACAGCGCAGACCGCCTCTTCCACCTCATCGTCGGTGGTGAAGCGGGAAAGGGAGAGCCTAACCGTTGTTTTGATGGCAAGCCCCTCGAATATCCTGGGCGCGCAGTGCAGCCCTGTGCGGCAAATTATGCCGTAACTGCCCGTCAGCATGAAGCCGACATCTTCTGCGGGCATACCCGGCACGTTGAAGCTTATTACGGGCGTGCAGTCATCTTCGGGTTGAATGACAACCGCTCCCGCAGCCGCCAGTCCCTTTTTAAGCCTTTGGGTGCGTGCCGCGCAGGCGGCGTTATCCAAAGGGTTTGTGTTAGCCCATTCCAAAGCGGCGAGCAGCCCGTAGTAGGAAGGCTCGTTGCCCGTTCCAGCTTCGAGGTGAAGCGGCATATCGACAGGCATTGTGTCCATATCGCTGTGTATCCCCGTTCCGCCGACGACGTGCGGTTCAAGCTCGAGCCCGCCGCGCACCCACAATCCGCCTGTTCCCTGGGGTCCCAGGAGGTATTTGT
>CALNBC010000258.1 GCA_937874755.1 uncultured Clostridia bacterium | reverse complement strand
ATAGAGGACGAAGACGACACCGATATCGACGAAGTCCCCAACACCGGTGACGGCTCCGCCCCCGCGGCAATGCTGCTCGCACTGGCAATGGTCAGCGCCGCTGCCCTGGCATTCGTGCTAAGGCGCGCAAGCAGGGAAGAAAACTAATAGTTTTAACTCTGCATCGGGCTGATTAAGCAACCCCCCTCCGAATAGTACACTTGCTGTACCCTCTCGGAGGGGGTTTTTTCTGCCGTAGATGGCAAAATAATAACATGGAGAGATGCAAAGGGTCGCGGCGTGCGGCATAGGGCGGTTTTCAGCCGCTTTGGCGCAGGTTTCTCGGCCGTTGTGTTTACAAACAAAAACCCTTGATATATTATTTAGATGATACGGCGCAACGCCTTCAGGCGGCCGCTGGGAATGGAGGCACCAAAATATGCTCAAAATCTCCCACCTTACCAAGATATACAAGGGTGGCAAAAAAGCTGTGGACGATTTATCTCTTTTCGTTGCAGAAGGGGATATATATGGCTTTATAGGCCGCAACGGCGCGGGAAAGACCTCGACCATAAAGTGCATTACAGGTATTATGGATTTTGATTCGGGGGAAATAACCATAGGCGGCAAATCGATACGCGAAGACCCCATCGCCTGCAAGCGGATGATAGCTTACATACCAGACAGTCCCGACCTTTACGACAGCCTGACAGGCGTGCAATACCTCGCCTTTATTTCGGACATCTACCGCGTTGAAAGGGAGGAGAGGGATAGGCAGATTGAAAAGTATGCCGCCGCCTTCGAGCTCACCAAGGATTTGGGGGATGTTATTTCTGCTTATTCCCACGGCATGAAGCAAAAGCTCGCGCTAATAGCAGCGCTGGTGCATTCACCGCGACTCATGGTGCTGGACGAACCCTTTGTCGGGCTGGACCCTAAGGCGTCCTTCACGCTAAAAGAAATAATGAAGGAGATGTGCGCTAAGGGCTGCTCGATATTCTTCTCCACCCACGTTCTTGAAGTGGCGGAGAAGCTCTGCAACAAGATTGCCATCATCAGCGAGGGCAGAATACTCAAAGACGGCGCAATAAGCGAAGTAATAGGCGACGAATCCCTCGAAGAGGTGTTCCTCGTCAAGGTGGGGCTACTTTCCTCGCTGACGGTTTCCGGTTCCAAGCGAAAGCGCAGGCTTAAGGTGGGCGCAATAGGCGCGATAGCGCTGTTGGGCGGGCTGTTGTTCATGGCGTTCATGGGGATGTACGGCTATATGTTCTCCATGTTGATGGATATGGCGGGCACGCCCGAGCTACTGCTTTCCGGAGGGTTGGCGATAGGGCTTCTCGTATCCCTCATAACGGGCCTCGTGAAAATCCCGGGAGTGCTGTTCGCGGCTAAGGACTTCGAGCTGCTAGCGTCCCTGCCGGTGACCGATACCGAGCTGTTCCTCTCCAAGCTCGCTCTGGCATACACCTTCTGCATGACGGGCACGGGTGGCATATCGCTGCCTTTTGCGGTGGTTTACGGCGTTAAATACGGCGCTTCCTTCGGGTTCTACCTTGCGGTGCTGCTGGGGCTGCTCATCGCGCCGCTGCTGGTTTGCGCGGTGGCGGGGCTAATCTCCATACTGATAAGCAGATTCGCATCCCGTTCGAGGGCGAGCAACCTGATGATGCTAGTGCTCTCGATGGTCATGCTCGCCGCTATCTTCATTGGCTCGATGACTATAAGCGCCATGCCGGACAGCGACATAATCCGCGCGTTCTCGGGGTACTCCACCACGCTGGCGGCATTCCCACCCACGGGGCTGTTCGCTTCCGCTGCGACGGGCGCTTACTTCGACCTCTTCTGGTTGTTGCTGGTGTGCGGCATACCATTTGCGCTGTTTGCTGCGCTTTCGTCCAAGGTGTTCCGAAGGGCGAACCTTTCCATGGGTGAAAGGCACATGAAGAGCGACTTCAAGGCGAAGAGCCTGAGCAAGATTGGCGGCAAGAGCATTTCCTCCGCGCTCTTTTCCAGGGAGCTAAAATCGTACTTCTCGTTCTACGGCTATGTGATGAACACCGCCGCAGGCCCGCTGATGGCACTGGTTTTCACAGGACTGATGCTGTATGGCAGCGAAGCCATGATTGCCCCTGGAACACAAGAAGACCCGAAGCTGCTGGAGACGGTGCTGTTCCCCATAATAGTCGGGCTGGTGAGCTATTGCGGCGTGATTTCGCCGCCCACCGCTTCGGGCATCTCCATCGAGGGAAACAGGCTTTGGATACTTAGGAGCCTTCCCGTTTCGGCGGCGGATATTTTTATATCCAAGCTAAAGCTGCCGCTGCTCATCATGTGGCCTGTCTGCATCATCACAGGAGTGGCTAGCGCCCTAGTGCTCAACTTGGGCGCACTGAATACGGCGATAGCCATAATACTGCCCATGGTTTACGCGCTGTTTGCTAGTCTGGCGGGGCTGATTTGTAACCTACTGCTGCCCATGCTCAACTGGAAAAACCCCATGGTGCCCATCAAGCGCAGCGGGAGCGTGTTCCTTTGCATGCTCGTCGGCTTTGTCGCCATAGGAATTCCGGTTGCGGTGCTGCTGCTGACGGGTGTGAATTTCTCAGCATTTGCCATCGCGCTGGCTGTGGTTTTGCTGGTGGTATGCGCTTTTATGTGGCGTTGGCTGAAAACTTCTGGATCGAAGAGGTTCTACGCAATCTGATTGTTTGAGGTTAAGAATGGCGCGTTGCGAGCTGGATAACGCTTTTTCCCAATCTGACTATTGAAAGCCAGGGCTTGGGGTGCGATTGGCGAAGTAGTGCGTTGTGTGGTGTTTTGAACCTGGGTTAATTACAATAAACCGACCCGTATGGAATAGGCTCCCTTCGGGTCGGTAATTTTCAATATATACCTTTTGAGAAAAACTGCGAATTAGGACTTGCACACTGAGGACATATTGGGTATAATGCTAATTGCGCTTTGACGCAAAGGTCTGTTATTGGTAGATATAAAACTAAAGAACGCACCGCGAAGAGTTAGCACTGCTGGAAGGGTGCATTCCAGGTAAATAATTAAAAACTAAATAATTTGCTGATGTAGCTCAGTCGGTAGAGCACCTCATTGGTAATGAGGAGGTAGGCAGTTCGAATCTGCTCATCAGCTCCATACGGCCACCCAACGATGGCCGTTTTTTGTTGTGTTTACAGAGGTCTTCGGTAGTATTTGTCCGTTTTAGGGCGTTTCCTTGCTTCTAAGGGACAGCAAAGCCAGACTCCTCAGTTTGTTTTGCCACTCGCCCAGTTCCCTGTTCCAGCAGGGGCGGGGCTCTCTCTGTTTACAGGATTACTCGTCAAAAACGCATGACACCACAATTGCGGTCAATACCCATTTGCTTCAACGCCATATACCGCTTGCTCGCGGGTAAATCCTTCATACTCCAATTGGGCTATAAGTCTATCACGCGAAAACGCCATAAAACTCAAATACGATTCAGCCTTTTTAGCGGCCTGATCATACCAATCCGCCCCGCAATTATCAACCGCATAAACAGCATCCTCATGCGAATACTTCTCGTACTCCAATTGCTTAATCAGCCCTTCGTAAGAGAAGGATAGAATCTTTAAATATGATTTAGCCGAACTGAGCGCATTCTTTTGCCCAGTGGTCACGGGGGAACTTGTGGACATTTCGGCTCCGGCAAGCGCGATATATTTTTTGAGTATATACCCCGCTTTGTTGCCTGCCACAACTCTATAATAGCTCTTTGTTTCGCCGATGATTTCAATCTCAGTATCGGCTTTGAGGGTGGTTACAGTGCCATCCTTTGTGGACGCTTTCTTGTAGAGCCTAGCTGAGGCGCTTAGTATGCCTACGGGAAGCTCATCAGGAATTGTAGAAGCAAGTGCAGAGAGGCTACTTAAAGCAAGAATGAGCGCAAGGAGTAGAATATAGAAGCGCTTTATTGTGATAGCTTTTCTCATGGTACGTCTCCTTTTGGAAGTGATACCCGTAATATAACACAAACCAGAATTATATTGGGATATTTTATAGTGTTTGGGGAGGATTTTTCTAATTTTGGTTTTCGCAGCTCACATATTTATAACATCCTGGACAACCAACCCAGCACTTTAATCTCAGTTTTAGATGCGTCGTCGACCTGCATCTGGTTCTCGGGGTTAAGGCTGTAACGGTCAACGTTGCCGAATTGAGAGTTAAGCAGGAAGCAATGGTTTCCGACTTGCTGTACGGTGTTTATGAAAACAGCTATTACCGCACCGCCTTCGACCTTCAGAAGGGGCTTGGCTACGGTAAGACGCTCGAACTCCTGAACGCTGCGGACGTTACCAAGGCATGCGCCTATCCATGGTCGGGCGCGTCGTTCTCCTCGCGGATTTGGACAAATGCGGGCACTCTCGCCCGGGAACTCCAAGAAACGGTGACCGTCGGACTGATCCGCGGGACGAGCATTCAGGAGATGACGCGTAACCTGCGTGATCGCATGGGCGTGAGTTTTTCAGCAGCCGAACGGATCATCCGGACGGAAACAGCCCGGGTCGTTGAGGATGCTGAGCTTCTCTTTGAGGATGTTGTAGATTTCCTTTTTGACG
>CALNBC010000257.1 GCA_937874755.1 uncultured Clostridia bacterium | reverse complement strand
GCATCTCGCTGGCGCTCATGAGCGCGAAACAGGGCAGGCTGAAAAACGGGTTTGCCTTCGCCGGTGCGAATGCCTACAAGGCGACTAGGATAATGCCCGTTCAGGAGCTTGTCGAGACCCTCGCGACAGAATACAACGAGGCCGCGAAGGGCGATCAATAGACAGATATAGGAGAATCGCTCTCCATACACAAAACCGCGCCGGCTTCGTTTAAAAAGCCGGCGCGGTTGTTTATCAAAGTAATTATGTATGGTCGATTCGGTTATTCGTCTTTTTCGCTCTCGCTTTGGTCGTCCTCGCCGCCAGTCGGTGCAGAGGCGTCGCCACCGCTCTGCGCGGTGTGCCCGTCGTTCTTGCCATCGGATGGAGATGCAATGGCAGGGGAGGATGTTTTCCCGTTGAGCTCCTTCTCCAGGGAGGTGGCGGGAGTTTCGGGCAGGGGTTCTCCCTTCATAAGAAGGTCAAACTGCTCACCGTCCAGCTTTTCGCGCTCGATGAGCGCATCCACGACGCGGTGTACCGCATCAGAGTTTTCAGAGAGCAGCTTCTCGGCTCTTTCGTAGGCTTCGTCGATAATGCCGCGAATCTCCTCGTCGATTATCGAGGCGATTTCTTCGCTGTAATTGCGGGTGTGCCCGAATTCCTTTCCCACAAAGACTTCCTGCCCGCCGCCGAGGTAAATCGGCCCTAGGCGCTCGCTCATGCCGTATTCGGTGACCATCTTGCGGGCGAGGTCGGTGGCGCGCTGAATGTCGTTGTACGCGCCTGTGCTGATGTCCCCAATGAAGATGCTTTCAGCTACGCGCCCAGAGAGCATCATGGCTATATTGTCCTTCAGTTTGGAAAGCGCCATGTGCTGGGTTTCCTTCTCGGGGAGGGTCATCGTGTAACCTGCGGCGCGCCCGCGCTGGATTATGGAAATCTCGTGCACGGGGTCGCAGTTGGGGAGCAGCTTTGCGGCGATGGCGTGCCCTGTCTCGTGGAAAGCGGTTATGCGCTTATCTTCGTCAGATATGATTTTGCTTCGCTTTTCCGGTCCGGCGATTACGCGGGTAATGGCTTCCTCAACTTCCTCCATGCCTATGACGCGCAGCTTCTTGCGGGCAGCAAGTATCGCGGCTTCGTTGAGCATGTTTTCGAGGTCGGCGCCAGTGAACCCAGGGGTGCGCCTTGCAAGCACCTTTAGG
>CALNBC010000256.1 GCA_937874755.1 uncultured Clostridia bacterium | reverse complement strand
CGTAAAACCCCAACTTTCGGATGTGCAATTCGACACGCCTCCCATCGTCGGCCCCGGGGTGACGGTGCGCAAAGCGTGGGACATCATGCTCAACCATAATGTGCAGATGATAGCGGTAGCAGACGAGGATTGTAAACTCGTGGGAGTGCTCAACGTATCGGACATTGCCGAGCACGACATGCGCTCCGCCTACGACGGGCTTTACGTTGAGGCGACCGCCTTCAACCTGGCTTCTGCGCTTGAAGGGCAGATGATCAGCCAGACGGATGACTGGGAAATCATCTCGGGTCCATTGCATATTTCCACCGACGATGTGGGGTACATGAACAACGATTTGTGCGGGGGCAGCGTGCTCATCGCGGGCAATCAGAAGGGGATAGTTGAAGCGGCAATCAAGGCAAATGTGCGATGCCTTGTGCTTTGCCAGGTGGATTCAGGTACGGATATCCACAACAGCGCATCTGCGGCGGGAAATCTTTGCGTCATATCCACCCACTACGACCCTTACCGCGCTTCCCGCATGATCAGCCACGCGGTACCGGTTTCTAACCTTATGCGAACCGATGACATCATAAGCTTTCACATTGACGATTTTTTAGACGATGTGCGAAGCACTATGCTGAAAAACCGCGCCCCCAGCTATCCTGTGCTCGACGCAGAAGATAGGGTGCTGGGCACCGTAGCTCGCTTTCACTTGCTGAACCATAGCCGCAAGAAGGTCATACTGGTAGACCACAACGAGATGTCTCAATCGGTACCCGGTCTGGAGCAGGCGGAATTACTCGAAATAATCGATCACCACAGGATAGCCGACCTTCAGACTAAAAGCGCAGTGTATTTTCGCGGAGAACCCGTGGGCAGCACGACGACGCTCATCGCTTCACTGTATTTCGAAAATGGAGTGACGCCCAGCCGCAGCATGGCGGGACTGATGGTCGCAGGCATAATTTCCGACACTGTCATATTCAAGTCGCCGACTTGTACAGAAAAGGATAAGCGCATGGCTTACCGTATGGTCCAGCTTTCGGGGATAGATATCGATCAGCTCGGCGAAGAGATGTTCTCTGCCGCCGTCTCAACTGAAAATTCAACCCCAGAAGCGCTGCTGATGCGCGACTTCAAGGAGTTGAAGATAGGCGCCAGAAGGGTAGGCATCGGTCAAGTAACCTGCATGAGCTACGACAGTCTGGAGCACATGCACGGCGAGTTACTCGAAGGCATGGAGAAGGTCAAGAAAAACAGAAACTGCGACTTCGTTCTGTTGATGCTCACCCAGATTATAGATGCTGGTACGCTGTTGTTGTATGTCGGTGAAGGTGCAGAGGAGTTGCTTACCCGGGCGTTCACGGGGCAAGAACTAAAGAGCGCAGAGCACTACATCATACTGCCTGGCGTGATGAGCCGGAAAAAGCAGGTAGTCCCCAATATATCCGCTGTGCTGGATTAACTGTCGGAAGCGAATTTGTAAAGCGCAGTGTTGCGCGCTCTGAAGACTTCCTCGCAATTCTCCGCAAACCAGCTTTCATCAACTTTGTAATACCGCCTTTCACTGCTGCCTATGAGCACATAATCGACCTCGTTTGCCGTCAACAGTTCTGTTGACGGTTTTTCGTACATATCTTCGACGGCTTGTTGCCGTCCATAGTAGTCGAGTCCGTGGTAATAGAGGTAGGACGGGGAACCGCAGACGATGTCCCTGCCCGTCAGGGAAGCTATGGCGTTATTGTGGTTGGTTGCGGTCAGGAAAACAGCATCGCTTGGAGTATAGTCGCCGACGTATCCCGAAACTGCGACATCGTCGGCAGAAAAGAGTTCGTAGTCTGATACAACTTCACGCACTAGCGTCAGTGAACCCGAAAGCGTACAGACGATTATCGCCAGCGCGGCGGTAACAGCGCGCAACACCCGCAAGTTCCTCATCCTGTCGTAAACGTCCACCATATAGCCTCCGACGAGTCCACAGGTCAGAAAGTGCCATACGAAAAGCAGCTTGTTGTTATCGTACGCATTGGGCTGAAAGATGATAAACTCGCATATTACCAGTAGCGCAAAGCCGCCGGCGTAAAGCTTGCGGCTATCTTTATCCGCTTTTATCAATGCGGGGATTATCAGCAGGTAAGGCAACCCGATGTTCTTAATGTAGAACCAGAAATAATTGTCGCCGTCGTTCGCCCAGTTGAACCCAAGCCGCAAAAATCCCTGTTCGCTGCTTTGCTTAAAGGTGAACAGCAAAAGCTGGGGCAACGCAATAGCCAAAGCGGTGGTGCCGTATATCGCCCAGGAGCGCAGCGAACGCCAATGCACGCCCTTTTTTGCCACCGAGAAAAGAAGCAGGACTGCAGATATCACTCCAAGGGCGAGAAAGGAATGTGTGTGGATAAGTGGCAGGCAGCCCCCCATCACGCCGAGTGGGAAAAAATAGCGCTCCTCTCCTTCGAAAACAGCCCGGTACAGCAAAAAAAGGCAGGCAAAAAGCAGCGTCCAGCCAAAGAGCGTCGCCCTTTGGGGTATCAACATGTCCGCTACCGGGTTCACCCATTTTATGTTTTCTTCGACGTAATTTGTAGGGGTTTCGTAAAACGCCGTAAATATGCGCGTAAAGTTCCCCGGGTTCTGGAGGGAGCCTTCGAGAAAGTACACGAACCCGAAGCCTCCGCCAATAAAGAACAAAACGTACGCAAGGATGGCCTTTCTGTTGTCTTTTTGCCATTGGCGAAAGAAGTAATATCCGCCAAAAAACACTGCGCAAAGGGCAAAAGCGGAGGGGAGCATGAGCGCGAAGCGCAGTGGAAGCCCCAGGGAATACAGCGCCGAGGATGCCGTTTCGCACAAGAACGGATAGCCAACGGGCGTTTTTGGCAGGATTGAATAATATGGAGGGAAGCCCGGTTGGTTGGAAATTGAAGTTATCAGCCCGAGGTGCATGGGCATGTCGCCGAAAGTCGACTGACCGGTGTGCAGCGAGCCATCTGCTGCGGGAAGCAGCGTGTGGGTATAGAGTATATAAATCGAAAGCAAAAGCAGCGGCAAAACACAAAGGAGAGCGCTGCGATCGATGGATTCACGTTCGAGCACACCGTTTTTTGCAGAGCGCTTGAGAAATAGTAAGAACGCAATTATAAGTGCGGTCACTGCCGAAAGCACGACCGAGAGCGAAGAAAAACCCATCACAAACGAAAATAGCGCGGGCAGCCACATCGAGGCGGCGAGACCGATGACGAGCCCGAGCCAAAGACGGATTTCGAGGGTTTCTTTTTTGAAAGCGTTCCGTGAAACAGCTGCTCCAAACAGCAGGTAGCAAGTAAAAGCGGCGATAGCCAGCATGTAAAAGCCTCCAAGCGGGTTCAACAAGCATTTTAACCAGATTTGGCCAAGTTAACAACATGATATCATATAAAAGAATTTCTAAAACAGGTCTGTTTTAGCGGTATAAAGGGAAAGCTATATCGGCAAGGGAGGGAATAAATTGAAGAAACTAGCGCATATAAGAAGAGCGTTGACTGTAGCGGTGATGGTTTTAATTGGGTTGGCAGGATTTGGAATAGGCAGAGTAAGCGCGCCGCAAATAAGTCCGGAACCGAGCGAATTAGTAGCGAAAACTACTCCGATACCGGTGGAGGTCGTGGGTCCTCCAGAGTATTCGCCTATTGCGCCGACTCCTGCAGCAACGCCAACAACGCCTCTGGCAAATCCGGAGCAGAGCAACCTAGCCATTGGAACGTATGTACTCAAAAAAGACGGCAACGGGCTTGTAGTGCTAAAAAATGAGGTGGTCGTCGCGGCGTTCTCGGCGGAGTGGGCACAGTTGCCCGAGCAGGTGCGCACTCAGCTCGAGACGGGCATCATGTTTGAAAGCCTCGACGATATAGAAAGCTATCTCGAGGATTACGAAAGCTGAAACAAGAGCCGAAGCGGTCAACCTTCGCCGGCAGCAGGAAGAGGTGAAGCCGCTTTTTTGGGGCTTGCCGAACTGACGGCAACTCCTCCGATTATCAGCACCGCGCCTATGACCCCCATAATGCTTATCGGCTCGTCGAGGAATAGGGCGGCGGCAATGAGGGTCACAAAGGGGTTGATGTAAATGTAGTTGTTCGCGAGTACAATGCCTATGCGCGACATCGCCATGTTCCAGGTGACGTAGCACACGCCGCTGCCGAGGACACCAAGAAACAGCAGATTGAACAGGTATTTGCCCGAGAGCATTGTAGATACGGGGAAGGGCGCTCCTTCAACAAGCAATATGGGTAGCATGGTCAAAAAACCGTAGAACATCATCTTCCTGGTCAATACAACAGGGTGGACGTTGTTGAGAGAATGCGTAACCAATACCGAATAAATCGCCCAGCAAAGAGCAGCAAGCAGCGAGAGCAAATCCCCGATTGGATTTAGCTTCAACACTACCGCGCCGTTGAAAACCACCAGGGCGACGCCGCAAAAAGCGAGCAGGAATCCCAAGAACGTGTTTTTGTTCAACCTTTTGTCCTTTGTAAAAAAGTGCGCCAGTATCGCGGTCAAAATAGGGGCGGACGCAATAATTATGCTCACGTTGGAAGCGAGCGTGAAGTTAAGCGCGTTGTTTTCTGCCAGAAAGTATAGCGTACAGCCGAACAGACCGAGCACAAGGTAATGAGCTTCAGCTTTCAGCGTGGTTTTTTCCCACTTTGGGCGCAGCATCCACAACACGATATACGCAATCAAAAAGCGCGAGCTTATGAGCTGCGCCGGAGTGACTACTTCCAGCATTATTTTGCTGCTGATAAATGTACTGCCCCATACAAGTATCGTACAAAAAGCGAGAATGTTGCCGGTCAGAGTTTGCGAATTACGGTGCATTTCAAGGTCCTTTCCTTCGACAAAATCAAACTAAATTATATAGTCTTATACTTTTGTACGCAACCTAAAAGAGAGTGGCGGCAGCCAAACAATGCGGTTATTATCTTGGTTATTTGTGCAAAACGAATAACACAATAAAAAGGACGGGATGTTAACCCGCCCTTTGTCAGTCAACAATTAGCCCGCGTATTTCGGGACAATTCCGATTTCGCGCATCTGGTCAACCGCATCTATAATCTGAGGGGCTGCGCGGGTGCCAATCAGTTCTGCCCCTGCCATAATGAAAGCGTATGCATTCTGGGGACGGGGGAACTTAACTCCAGCAACTTTCAACTTGCAGTCAGTTCCTTTGATCGTCTCTTTCATTATGAGGAACTGCTCCATAGAGGGACCCTCAAACTGGCCGGAGGAAGTCTTGGCGTAGTCGATGCCCGCTTCCACTATCATCTTGCAGCCGGTGGCGATTTCTTCGTCGGTCAGGAAATTGACTTCGAGTATGCACTTGGTGAGGTTGCCCTGGGCAGCTTTTTTGAAAACCTTGAGTTCTTCTTCGACGTCCTTATAACGCTTAGAACGCAGCGCTCCGATATTCATGACGATGTCCAGCGCGGTACCGCCCATTTTGACTGCTTCTTCAGTCTCCAGCCCCTTCATATAAGCAGTGTTCGCTCCAAAGGGGAATGCAAGCCCGACTCCGAGGAGTACGTCGCTGCCTGCAAGCTCTTCCTTCATAACGGGAAGCCAATAGTTTGTGGCGGCATAGAAAGCGGCGCAGTTATACTCTTTCGCAAGGCGACAACCTTTGCGGATGTCGTCCTCGGTGCTGTTCTTGGGAAGTACGGAAAAATCAAACAGTTTGCCGAGGTCCCATTTGTTATACTTAGAGAGATCTACCATGGAATTTTCCTCCTAAATTAAAGATGAAGTCGGAAGTAAGATGTGTCTGATTGCGGGAGCAATAATCCCGCTAAAAATATGCTAACACCACCAATATGAGATGTCAACAGCGCAACAAGAAATTTTGCACAAACGTGCGCACAGATTCTATTCTAGTAAAATATTCAAAGAACTAATAATACACAGGCAGGGAAGAATACCTAAGTGGCAATTGCAGCTTGGCTAATACATCAATATGCGTTACAATCCACTAACTTACGCGACATTGCTGTTGCTCTTCGTTATGGTATAGGGTATATTTGTATTGTGGTATAGAATCGAGATTTCGGCAAATGCGTTAAAGATGGCGAGTAAATGTTCCTTTTATTTGCCACGCTATTGACAAGTGCGATTAGATGAAGTATCTTATATATACAAGTATAGCACAAGTTGCGCTTGGCTCAATTTCTATTTACAGCTTAACTTAAAACCCAAACTTCAGGAGGACAAATCATGATCGGATGCACACTAAAGACCTTCGGAGCTCCCGCGGTGCGCGGAGACGAGGCCTATGTTAATCGTGCGATTGACGCCCCAGTTTCGCTCGACGACTATAAGGCACTGAAGGACATCGTAAAATTCATTGGCGTTACAGACGAATTCAAGAACGTTATCGCAACATTCAAAACCCCCGAAGGCGAGACGCCTGCGGGCTTCCGCCGCGAGTACAACATGGCAGCGGATGGTGTTCTGCTGGTCGACCTTGTCCGCGACATTTCGTACGACAAAAACGGCGAGCTTCGCCCCACCAAGGTTCTGTTCTCCGCTGACTCTGCAAACCCCTACGAAGTTGCTCCTATCAGCCCCTTGCTCGCGAACCTGACCTGCAACCCCGGCATCGTTTATGACCTGTTCATCAACAATCCCAAGGCAAACGTCGGAGGCTTATACAAGGATCGCGACGAAGTCATGGCTGAGCTTGCCCGCGTGCTCGGACCCGGGTGCGATATTTCCGTC
>CALNBC010000255.1 GCA_937874755.1 uncultured Clostridia bacterium | reverse complement strand
AAAATTCGCGCAGTACCACGCCCTGCTTCGCGAATGGAACGAGCGCATGAACCTCACCGCGGTGGTGGATGACCATGGCGTTGCGGAAAAGCACTTCGCCGATTCACTGCTCGCTCTGCCGTTTCTTAAGGGCGACGAAAGGGTGATGGACCTCGGCACTGGCGCGGGATTCCCGGGCGTGCCGCTGCTCATCGCCATGCCGAATATTCGCCTAACCCTCGTGGATTCGGTGCAAAAGAAGCTGGATTTTTTGGATATACTGCTCCAAAAGCTCGGGCTGGAGGCGAATTTACTCCATTCCCGAGCGGAGGACGCGGCACGAAAGGGCGACCTAAGGGATGGCTTCGACCTGGTTTTGTCCCGTGCGCTTGCACCCATGAACGTGCTGTGCAAACTTGTACTGCCTTTTGTGCGCACGGGGGGTTTGGCAGTGTGCTTCAAGGGACCCGCGCTAACCGAGGAGCTCGAGGTCGCGGAAAAGGCGCTATTTGAGCTTCGCGGCAAGGTGGACGCGGTCAAAGTATACTCCCTGCCCTGGGGCGAGCGCAGGTTGTGCGTACTCAAAAAGACGGCCAACACCCCCAAAAAGTACCCGCGAAAGGCGGGAACCCCCGCGAGGGAACCGCTTTGCTGACGGTGCGGATCATCTGTGTCGGCAGGATGAAGGAAAAATTCTATTCCGACGCGGTGAACGAATACAAGAAGCGGCTAAACGGCCGCGTCAAGCTGGAAATAGTCGAAGTCAAGGATCTCCCCGCGCCGGACAATCTCTCCCCCGCAGGCGAGAAGGCGGTTAAAGATGCGGAGGGCGAACTGATTCTCAAAACCATACAGCCGTCCGATTACGTCATCGCGCTGGCAATACAGGGCAAGACCGTGGACTCTTTGGAATTCGCCGCCGAGCTCCAGTCGCTCATGAACTCGGGCAAGAGCCGCATTGCCTTCGTTATAGGCGGTTCGCTAGGGCTTTCGGACTCCGTTATGCAGCGGGCGGATGACAGCCTGAGCTTTTCGCGATTCACCTTCTGCCATCAGCTCATGCGAGTGATACTGCTGGAACAGTTGTACAGGGCGGTCAAGATAAACGCGGGCGAAAGCTATCACAAGTGATTTTAGTCCAAAAAAAGCCGCGGTTCTGAGCATTTGGAATCTGCGGCTTTTTGCGGTTTTACTCGGATATAGTTATACTATATTCATGCAATAACAGCGATTGTTAATCGATTCGCATTATTATAGTTGTTGCGTATAATGGGATAGCGGGTATTATTTAATAGCAAAACGGGCGCGCTGCAATACTGCAAAAAGTTATTCGAACAATTCCTCCTGTAATTGGCGCGCAAATTAAGCATTTTGTAAGTATTGACCCGTTTATTTCTGCGTTGTGATGTGCTATATTGATAAAGTGCAGATTTATGAACATTAGCCTTTAGGGGCGAACAATTTGCCCATATCGATTGCAGAAAGATCGTTTATAGCATACGATTGGTGTACGATATTAATTTGACAAAACGCTTGCAAACTTTGCCCTAGGGCATTATAATGACTCCTATCGTCTTGATAATATTTTGACACTATCCAACGGGAGGACTATCATGAGAGTGTACAATTTCGCTGCAGGTCCGGCGATACTGCCCCTGCCTGTATTGCTCCGCGCACAGAGCGAGCTCGTCGAATACGGCGGGCACGGCATGTCCGTCATGGAGATGACCCACCGCTCGTCTATGTATAAGTCTATTATCGAGGGCGCCGAAGCCTCTCTTCGCCGGTTGATGGACATTCCCGATGAATACGCGGTGCTGTTCCTTCAGGGCGGCGCTACCATGCAGTTCTCGGCGGTGCCCATGAACCTCATGCACACCGGCAAAGCCGACTACATCGTTTCGGGCAACTTCGCGGGCAAGGCCGCCCAGGAGGGCGCAAAGTACGGCGAAGCCAGAGTGGTGAAAACTTCCAAGGATCGCAATTTCGCTTATATACCGCGGACGGTGCGCGCCGATTTCGACCCGAGCGCGGACTACCTGCACATCGCCACAAACAACACGATATACGGCACCAGCTTAAGGACCGAGCTACCCGACTGCGGCAACCTTCCCTTGGTCGCCGATATGTCGAGCAACATACTTTCCGAACCATACGACATTAACCGCTTCGGGCTTGTATACGCAGGCGCCCAGAAGAACATTGGACCCGCGGGTGTGACCGTCGTCATAGTCCGCAAGGATTTAGCCGAAGAGGGTCCTATTGCGGAATACGTTCCCACTATGCTCCGGTACGACACACAGGTCAAGAACGAATCGATGTACAACACGCCCCCCACATATGCCATTTACCTCGCGGGGCTCGTGTTCGAGGAGCTCGAGAAGACCGGCGGCGTGGCGGCGGCGAAGGAGCGTAACGAAGCGAAAGCCAAGCTGCTTTACGACGTACTCGATGCGTCTTCCTTCTACCGCCCGGTGGCGGATAAGGCCGACCGCTCGATTATGAACGTCACCTTCACCACCCCCGACCCGGATACCGACGCGCGCTTCGTGAAGGAAGCCGCGGCGAAGGGGCTTGTGAACCTCAAGGGGCACAGGGCTGCGGGCGGCATCCGCGCCAGCATATACAACGCCATGACAATCGAAGGCGCTTCTGCCCTCGCCGAGTTCATGCGCGAGTTTGAGCAAAAAGCGTAACAGGAGCGACATATAAAATGAACATAAAAACTCTAAATAAAATAGACCCAATAGTAAACGACATACTGGCGGGGCATAACGTATCTGCGGATTTCGATAACCCCGACGGCATACTCATCCGCAGCGCCAAGATACACGACATGGAGTTCGGTGATAATCTGCTCGCCATCGCTAGGGCGGGCGCTGGCGTCAACAACATACCCTGCGAACGCTGCGCCGACGAAGGCATCGTGGTATTCAACACCCCCGGCGCCAATGCCAACGCCGT
>CALNBC010000254.1 GCA_937874755.1 uncultured Clostridia bacterium | reverse complement strand
TTCCTCTAGGGACATGTTTGTGGAGTGGATTTTGAGTATTTCCATACGGCCAACAACCTGCTCATGCAGTTCCAGGCTGACATCATCAATGCTCCCGTGCTCCGCCCGGTGTGCATTGAGACCACGGCAATGGGCGCTTCCTATCTCGCCGGCCTCGCGGTTGGCTATTGGGATAGCAAGGCTGACGTCGTCCTCAACTGGGCCGTTTCCCGCGAATTCAAGCCCAACATGGAAGAAGCCAAGCGCACCGAACTGCTCAAGGGCTGGAAGCGCGCAGTTGGCCGTTCCCTCAAGTGGATCGAGGCATAACCCGACCCACATTAAATCCGCTCAGTAAACCCAAATACCGCCGGGCAGGAGTATTCCTGCCCGCGCGGCACAATTTTTGTTTTCTAGCGGGCCAAGTGCATATTTTGCTCCCAATAGAGTTTTGAGAGTTTGGGCGCGGCAGTAGGCTTTGCGAAAATTGCAGAAGCTTTCTGTCGTGCTCAATCTATATATTTGAAGGGTGGTTAATACTCATGCGAGACGTAATAATCATCGGCGCCGGCGTTATCGGCAGCGCCATCGCACGCGAACTTTCAAAGCGCGAGCTGGATGTGCTCGTTGTGGAAAGAATGGACGACGTTGCGACCGGCGGCTGTACCAAGGCAAACACTGCCATAGTGCACGCAGGCTACGATGCCAAACCAGGTACCAAAAAAGCATACTACAATGTGCGGGGAAACCCGATGTTCGATCAGCTGACCGCTGATCTGGAAATCCCGTTCATCCGCAACACCTCACTGGTCGTAGCTTTCGAAGGCGACGATATCCAGGGTCTTTACGACCTCTTCACCCGCGGGGTGGAAAACGGCGTGCCCGACATGCAGATTATCGACGAGACCACGCTGCGTAAACTGGAGCCTAACATCGGCTCAAAGGCGCGCGCTGCATTGCGAGTAGGAACAGGTGGCATTGTCTGCCCATACGAAATGTGCATGGCGCTCGCAGAGAACGCGCTGGCAAACGGCGTCGAGTTCAGGCTCTGCACCTCTGTCGAGAGCGTTCGCCCCGAAGGCGATCACTGGGTTGTGAAACTGGAAAACGGCGAAGAGCTAACAACCAAAACTGTGGTCAACGCGGCGGGGCTCTATTCCGATAAGTTCAACAACATGGTCTCTGCCCATAAGTTCGACATACTCCCCAGAAGGGGCGAGTATTACATGGTGGACAAGACTTTTAAGGACGTTTTCAACGCCACAATATTCCAGCTCCCAACAGACAAGGGTAAGGGCATTCTCGTGTCCCGCACGGTGGACGGCACAGTGCTCCTCGGTCCGACCGCAAACGACATCGACACCAAAGAGGACACGAGGACTACCGCCTCGGGTCTTGCCGAGGTGCTCGAGTTCGCCTGCTTAACCTGGAACAATATACCCGCGAGGAACTTCATAGGCAACTTCTCAGGTGTGCGCCCGCGCCCCAGCAACGGCGATTTCTGGGTTGGCGAGCCGGACGACGCCCCTGGTTTCTACAACGCGGCGGGAATCGAGTCCCCCGGACTGACTGGCGCCCCCGCCATCGCACAAGACATTGCCAGCGCCATTTCCGAACGCCTGAGCGCAAAAGGCAAATCCGACTTCAATCCCAAGCGCCACGCAATACCCAAATTCCGCGAACTTTCCAACGAAGAGCGCGCGGAACTTATAGCCAAAGACCCCGCATACGGGCGCATCGTCTGCCGCTGCGAGACGGTCACCGAAGGCGAAATCAGGGAATCCATACGCCGCCCGCTGGGAGCAAGAAACCTCGATGCTGTAAAGCGCCGCACCCGTGCGGGCATGGGTCGCTGCCAGAGCGGTTTCTGCATGCCGCTCGTGGCCGAGATCATCGCGCGCGAGACCGGATGCAGGCTCTGCGAGGTGGACAAGGGCAAGGCGGGGTCGTATTTGCGACGAGTTGGGCATGCAACCCACCGAAGTGACCAAATTCGGCGGCAAATCTCGCCTGCTCACCGGGCGTATCGGAACCCGGAAGGAGGATAAAGAGTAATGCGCGAACTAGATGTACTTATCATCGGCGGCGGTCCCGCCGGTCTAGCGGCAGCGGTAGCCGCAAAAAAAGCGGGTATTAACGATTTGCTCATACTCGAGCGCGACGATCATCTCGGCGGGATACTTAACCAGTGCATTCATAACGGCTTCGGCCTTCAAGCATTCGGCGAAGAGTTGACTGGTCCGGAATACGCCCAGCGCTACGTCGACATGGTTGAAGAACTAAAGATTCCCTATCAGTGCGAAGCCATGGTGCTCTCCGTGTCGGACGACAAGGTCGCAACGGTCATCAACCCCAAGGAAGGTCTCCAGCAGTTCAAAGCAAAAGCGCTCATACTGGCTATGGGTTGCCGCGAGCGTCCTCGCGGCGCGCTGGGAATCCCGGGCTGGCGCTGACAAAGCGCTGCGCAGGCATCTATGCCGCGGGAACCGCACAGCGCTTTGTCAACCTCGAGGGATATATGCCCGGCAGAACCGTCGTCATACTCGGCTCGGGCGACATTGGACTAATAATGGCGCGCCGAATGACCTTCGAAGGGTGCGACGTCAAGGCTTGTGTAGAGCTGATGCCTTTCTCCTCGGGGCTCAAGCGCAATGTCGTTCAATGCCTGGACGATTACGACATTCCGCTGATGCTCAACCACACAGTGGTTGACATAGCGGGTCATGACCGAGTCGAAGGGGTGACCATCGCTGAGGTTGACGAAAAGACCAAAAAGCCCATACCCGGAACCGAGCAATACATCGAGTGCGACACTCTTCTTCTTTCTGTCGGGCTTATCCCCGAGAATGAGCTGTCCGTCGGCGCTGGCGTCGACCTTGCCCGTTCCACCCAGGGGCCTGTGGTTGACGAAAACTACGAAACCAATGTAGATGGTGTTTTTGCCGCCGGCAATGTGCTCCACGTTCACGACCTCGTTGACTTTGTTTCCGAAGAGGCTGCTCGCGCGGGCGAAGCCGCGGCCAAATACGTTATAAGCGGCAAGGCAGACAAGGGCACTGGCGTACCCGTTCAGGAAGGCTTTGGCGTGAGTGGTATCGTTCCACAGCTTATCCATCCTAAGCAGTTGACCGACCAGCCCGTCAAGTTTATGTTCCGCCCCAGGGACGTTTACAAAGGCGCTCGTATCTGCGTGGATGTTGACGGCAAAGAAGTCCTGCGCGGCAAGCCCCACATGATAATGGCCCCCGGTGAGATGGCGAGCCTGTCCGTCGACTCCGAGCTGTTTAAAAAGAAGGGCGATATCAGTAATGTTACCGTCCGTCTGGAGGTGCGCGCATAATGGAAAAAATTCTAACCTGCATAGGCTGCCCCATGGGTTGCCAACTGACTGTTACCCTTGATGAAAACGGAGCCTTCCAGTCCGTAACGGGTTACTCCTGCAAAGTCGGCAAGGAATACGCTCCCAACGAAATTGCAAACCCCACGAGAATGGTGACCTCTGTTATGCTCGTGCCTGGCTCTCGCACGCCGCTGTCTGTTAAAACCGCCAGGGCAATACCGAAAAGATTGATTTTCGATTGTCTTAACGAAATCAGAATGGCAACTATCGCGCTCCCTATAAAGATTGGGGACGTGATTGTCCCAAATGTATGCGGAACTGGCATTGACGTCGTCGCTACGCGTAATTTAAAATGAACCTGTAGCCGCGCCAGACAGATTATAGAAAACGTCGTGGCAAGGAGGATTCACACTTGAGTAATACTCAGGGAATTTTAGACATCTTAATCGAAAACCCTGTCGTCGCTGCCCTTCGCTCGGCAGACAAGATTGACAGAGTCATATCCACCAACATCAAAGTCGTGTTTCTGCTTTTCGGAAACATAGGCGAGCTTGAGGAACAGTGCAAACGCCTTAATGACGCTGGCAAGCTCGTATTTCTCCACGTTGACCTCATAGACGGTCTGCGCCCCGATTCCGTGGGCATAAGGTACGTTACCGAGCGCATGAAGCCCGCGGGGATAATAACAACCAAAGGTTCCTGCGTCAGGATAGCCCATGAGCTTGGCGTATTCTCCATACAGCGGGTTTTCATGCTGGACTCTACCGCCCTTAAGTCCGGAATCCAGAATGTCGCTTCCTGTAAGCCGGATTTGGTCGAGATACTGCCCGGAGTCTGCGAAAAAGCTTTGATTTTGGCAAAGAACAACATGGCTACACCGTTTATTGCAGGGGGGTTCATCGAGAGCAAGGAAGATATCATCATGGCACTGCGCACAGGCGCAGTGGCGGTATCCACAAGCTACGAAGAACTATGGAGCGAAACCGACTAGCCTAACCTCAATCTAACATAAAGCCATTGCCTTAACTCGGCGATGGCTTTTTTGTGTTCTTTAACAATGCATAAATATATCAGAATAACTAACTGACAACGACAGTTGAAGTTAAGCTGCGTCGTTCGGGTAAAAATTCGGGATTTTGGAACCATAAATACTGCAAAGATGCATTGTGGAAGTATTTTTCGGTCGGATATTTGGCATTATTCCAACCGTTAACAGGCATGATAACACCATGGATAAGAGCGACAATAATAAGCTTGAAGAATCCGAAGAAAAAGAGGCCTCTGCTCTGTTAAAGAGATTGGATAAGCTCATTACTTCGCTGGAAGAGATGGGTTTTGACGATTATCTTGCCAGAAGGCATAACAGAGGTCGCATGCTGGCGTCTAATTTGGCATTGGGAATTGCTAAGGGCTTGGGTACGGCTGTGGGGTTCACCATACTCGGAGCTGTGCTTTTTTTGCTGTTAAAGCGCATTGCTACCGCAAACCTACCAATCATCGGCGATTTCATAGCGCGGATAGTTGATATTGTCGAAAAAAGCGGCTGAACAGCCGTAAAGAATACATCTAGTCTTCCGGGGAGGGCGAGCTATTGCACAACTCATATTCGGGGCTCTACGACGCGGCGCTGACGGACGATGCGCTTTTTGCGCTTGCAGCGTCGACGGGGGTACAAACCACCGTAGTAAAACCGCGAAAAAACATGGATTTTCCGAGGTTGACGATAGATGAAAAGCGACTGACCGCAGCATACACCTGTCTGTATCCCGAAGCGGCGGAAGACAGAGCCGCGGCGTGGCTCTGCGATAATTTTCATCTGCTGGAGCAAACAATTCGAGAGATGGAGCTCGCTTGGCAGAACCTTAAAGAATTGCCACGCATGGCAGACGGCGAGTGGGCGGGATTGCCAAGGGCGTACCGCATCGCCGCATCGGTGACGGGTCACACAAAAGGTCGCGTTACGGAAGCATCGCTGCTTTCTTTTGTAAATGCGTATCAAACTGAAAATCCGCTGAACATGGACGAGCTCTGGGCGCTCAAACCCGCGTCGCTAACCGCCCTTTTAAAGCTCTGTTCAACTGAAGCGCTGGAGTGCATCAAGCGTCAATCCAGAGAAAAGCAGGCGGAAAAGGCAGCGGATAGGCTGCTCATGGCACCTTTTGCAATGGCCGCAAAGAGCATACGCCGTCTTCCGTTGGAAAACGCGCCCTTTTCCGCAAGGCTGTGGGCGAGACTAAGAAAAACTGACAGGGTCGACGCTTTGGTTTCGGAACTTGCCAGGCTCGACCTCACCCCCGAAAGCGTCGCAGAGCAGGCGCACAGGGGCAACATGCAGAGCGCCCAGTTACTTCAAAACGCAATAAC
>CALNBC010000253.1 GCA_937874755.1 uncultured Clostridia bacterium | reverse complement strand
GTTATGACGGGCAACGCCACCCGCCTCGCCTGCGAGAAGCTCGTCGAAGCCATGAAGAAGCCCGACGGCACCTTCCGCACCTACGATGAAATGAAGGCAGAAGGCATAGAAACCCATCAGGTGGGTAACTGGGTCGCCACTTTCTGCTCCGCAAACCCCGTGGACCAGGCGACCTCCCAGGGCGAACCCTTCTCCGTCTATATGTACACCATCTTCCTGCCCGAAGTCGCTGTCAACACCGAGACCGGCAAGGTCAGGGTCGAGAAGTTCACCGCCGTCGCGGACGTAGGCACCATACTCAACAAGCTCGCGGTAGACGGCAACTTCTACGGCGGCCTTGTGCAGGGCATCGGCTTGGCGCTGACCGAGGACTTTGAGGACCTCAACAAGCACACCAGCCTGCTCAAGTGCGGCATACCCTACCCGAACGACGTGACGGACGACATCGAGATTATCTACCAGCAGAACCACCCGCGCCCCGAAGGCCCCTACGGCGCCGCCGGATGCGGCGAAGCTCCCCTCGATGCTCCGCACAGATCGGAAGATACTCAACGCGATATTCAACGCCACGGGAGCGCGCATCACCCGCGTGCCTGCGCTGCCCTCGGTAGTGCTCGAAGCGCTGAAGAAAGTCCAAAAGTAAACACTTCCACAATGTGAACCCTTATGGGATAATAGAGAGGCGGGAGACCGCCTCTCTATTCATAAACTAGCGGCATATTAGAACAGGTCTTGCATCAGAGGTAACCATGAAAGAATTAGAAGAACGCTCCACCAGGGTATACAGGCAAAAGCAAATGTTCAGCAAGCAGGAGCTCGAAGAGCGCGAGAACGTCTGTATACGCGACGAACCCGCATTCTGCTCCGCCGCCTGCCCGCTTAAGCTGGACGGTCGAGCCTTCGCAAAAGCCATCAAGGAAGGCGACTTTTCGGGCGCGCGCGCCCAACTTGAGCGGATTGCACCCTTTCCGCTGATACTCGCCCACGGCTGCGAAGCCCCCTGCGAGGGCGCCTGCCGCCTTTCGGAAAAAGGGGAGGGCGTCAGTATTGGCGCACTCGAGCGAGCGTGTATGGCGCACGGCGAAAAGAAGGCCGGGCGCGGTCTGCTCAAGTTCAAAAAGAAAAAGACCGCCGCCGTATTCGGCGCGGATTTGTTCTCGCTGGTACTTTTGGGCGAACTGGCTATCAAGGCGTACCCGGTAACCTTCTTTTGCGCCGAGGAAAACGCGCTTGCGGTAATTCAAAAGTGCGCGCCTTATTTGGGCGCTGCGGAGGCGAGGGCCGAGTCGGAGCGCCTCTTTGGTATGGATATTAACATAGAATACGGTTCGGAGCTTACGCGCGCCTTCTTCGAGGAGCGGCGCGGCGGCTTCGATTTGATTTGCGCCTCAAGGGAATTCGCTCTATCCCTTAGCCCGAACGATGAGCCAAACGAAGTCACACTCTATTCCCAAAAGCTAGGGTTGGTCGCACCTTTGGCGAATACCGAAGGCGTGCTTCGCTCATTTTACGACGCGAGGCGCGCAGGTGTGTCGCTAGACAGGCTCGCCCAAAACATGGACCCTGCCACCGCCCGG
>CALNBC010000252.1 GCA_937874755.1 uncultured Clostridia bacterium | reverse complement strand
CCGTAGTTACTTCAATCGTTACTATGCGTTGTTTCAAAGTGCGCAGGGCAACTCCCGAGGTCATGTCAACAAGAGCTGTGACTACTCCGCCGTGGGCAATTCCGTAGGTGTTTGAGTACTCGGGCTTTATCGGGATTGTCACCTTGGCGTAACCGTTCGCCGTTTCGAGCACTGTTGCTTCCATAAACTTAAAATAAGGCAGTTTGTTAAAATGGTTTTTAATAAATTCCGGCCAGTCAAGCATGCTTATTTTCTCCTAACGTAGCTTACTCATCATGTGGAAAGCAAAATATCGTAATATAAATATACTCCATGCGTTGCTAAAATCCTTTAATTTATATTTCGCCTAAAAAAGATTGCGACCTCTTGACAGGAGGTAACGGTCTGCGGTATATTCTATATGCCCCCTCCAGGGGGGAGGGTCGAAAGGATGGTTTTTACGATGATGGCGAATATACAAAGCAAGTTGTTCTGGGTTCTTTTGGGTTTTTTGGCAATCGGCATGTATTATCCTCTCATAGGCCTTGTCGCGTTGGTTTGCATGTTTGCTCCGGTTGCTTTTTCCTTTGCCAAGGGGCGTTACTGGTGCGGCAATTTCTGCCCGCGGGGCAGCTTTTATGATCATGTTGCCTCGAGATTCTCTCCGCAAAAGCCCATACCTGCTTTCTTTAAAAGCACACCATTTCGCGTTTTTGCCCTGCTGTTTGTAATGGGGATGTTCGGCTCGCAAATGTATTATGCCTGGGGCAGCGCTGAAGCTATGGGGGCGGTAATTATCAGGGTGATTTTCGCTACGACGATCGTCGGAATCGTTTTGTCGCTTTTGTTTCATCAACGCACCTGGTGTTCGTTTTGTCCTATGGGTACCATTTCTGCCTGGGTCTCGTCAGCGCGCAAACCGATGCCGCTGCTGGTAAGTGAAGCCTGTGTCGGCTGCAGGCTTTGCACCAAGGCGTGTCCTTTGCAGCTTAGGCCTTACTAGGCGAAGGGAGCGCGGGAAGGTTTTACAGACCCAGACTGCCTGAAGT
>CALNBC010000251.1 GCA_937874755.1 uncultured Clostridia bacterium | reverse complement strand
ATGGGCAGTGCTTTGCTCGGGCAGGCGTTGCTACACCTTCCGCAGTGGAGGCATTCTGCGGGTTCTTTTTCGTATACGACGGGCTCATACGCATTTGTTATCACAAGCTGAACGGCAAAGTACGAGCCCAGAAATTTAGTCGCAGCGAGCCCATTTTCGCCGATTGAGGCTATTCCCGCGCTCTCGAGAATATGAAGCACGGGAACGTCATCCCCTGTGAGTGTTTTCGCGAAATATCCCTCCGAAGTCAACCTTTTAACCAGTTGGCGTGCGGAATGGTACAGGGCATTTCCAGCGATGTAATAGGCGCATATCGTTGCGGTCTTGCCGTCTTTTACTGTTTTGAACGGACGCCATCCTCTGAGCATGATTACAAGGGCGGTCGCGCCCGGGTAATCCTTTGCGAATTTGCCCAGGTGCGATGGAGCCACTGCATAGGCGCGATCCGCTCCCGTGACTTCTAACAAACAGTTGCCTCCAATAGCAATTGTATTTGGTCGCAATAAGCTTGCGACCACCGGTAAACCGGTGGTCGCATATGTTCACCTGTGATTCAGACGAGGTACGGCTCCAAGAACGCAGGGGTTTCCCCTTTGGAGTTGATGCTGATTGTGACAGTTATATTAAACTTTACGGAGAATTTTTCTACCGCTTTGAAGAAGTATTCGAGGTCATCAAGGTCGCTTCGGACGATTTTCAGGAAACCATCGATATAAAGCGACTCAAGGTCGAAATCCTGGGCAGCCACGCCGCGGATGAAACCGAGGAACATATTGGGGCTGTCGATATTGTATTCGGAGGCATCTATGAACCGAATACTGTAATGGATTTCGCGAGTGTGGGAATTGTCATCATCGATATAGACGATATTGCCTTTGGCGGTCTTTAGGAGTGCGTTTGCCTCGTCGATTATACGCTTCGTTTTGCCGGCTCCCTTTTCACCAAATATTACACGGAGCATGTGCGCGTACCTCCTTATTGGTTGTTAGTGTTTGACTGAATACAGGTGGAAATGAGGATGTGTTCCGCTTTCCATTATACAACAGTTTTACAAAAAATAATAGCCATTAGTAGAGAATCCTTAACATCTCGCCGCTGAGATAGAGCGATCCGGCTACTACAATCAAGGGGCGCTTTACATAGTTATCCACAGAAAACTGGAGCGCTTCGACATAAGCGTGCCCGACAGAATCCGTTATATGTGTGGGGGCGTCGGTATGGCTCTGGGCAATCATGACCAGTTCTTCCGGCGGCAGGCTTCTCTCGTTTATGGATAAAGCAATTATGTAATCCGCGCGCTTGGCGAAAACCCTCATAATCTCGTCCGCGTCCTTGTCTCGCATGATGGAGACTATCAGCACGACGAATCTGCCAGGGAAGTAGTCGTTCAGCCCTTTTATGAGCGCCCGAGCAGCGTCCGGGTTATGGGCTCCATCAATGAGAATATCCGGATCCCAAGGAAAGTATTCCATCCTCGCCGGCCATCTTGTACGCGCTATCCCCTCTTCGATGCAATCCTTATTGATGTGCAATGCCAGCCCTGCAAGCAATGCGGCGGCGGCATTTTCCATTTGGTGTGCACCGAGCATAGAGGTGAAAAGTGGCGTGAGCGCGCCTTCCGGAGTAGTGACGTTGAAATACTGGCCATCGGTCGAATAGTTGCGCTGCTCTATCAGGCAATCATCCACCCTCATCAAAAGGCAGTTATTGCGATTGCAGATATCCTCTATGATGTCCATAACTTCAGGACGTTGGGGGTGGCTGACGACAACCTGGTTTGGACGGATTATACCGCATTTTTCGGTGGCGATTTCTTCGTATGTGGTTCCTAGAACGCCTGTGTGGTCTAGCGCTATGGTAGTTATAAGGGAGATTTCGGATTTTGCGGTGCTGGTGGCGTCCAGCCGACCGCCCAGCCCTGTCTCGAGAACGACTATATCTACACCCAGATTTGCAAACACACAATAGGCGGTGGCGGTCATCCTGTCGAACCCGGAAAGGTGCACCCCCGCCTCGAGCTCGGCTTCCGAGACCCTGAAAGCAGCGGTAGAGATATGCTCATCGCTAATGGGTATTCCTTTAATGCGTATCCTGTCGTTGACGCTGATTAACGCAGGGGAAGTATAAAGCCCGGTTTCGAACCCGGCTTCGATTAGGATGGATGAGACGTACGCACAAGTCGATCCTTTGCCGTTTGTTCCGGCAACGTGAATAGAGCGAAACCTGTTTTGCGGATTGCCCAGCAGTTCCAGCACAGACTCGACGACCGAGATGTCCCTCGGCTTGAGGCTGTGGTTTGAAAAATAGCGGACAAAATCGAATCCATTCATCTAGAGAGCATCCCCATACGTTCTTCAAGTTTTCTCAAAAGTTCTTCGTTGCGCAACAGTGCAGCGCGAACGTCATCAATCACCTTCTGCGGAGCTTTGCCTGTAAAGCCGGGGTTGTCCAACTTGGAGTTGGCCCGCTGGATCTCGGCTAACGCGTTTGCTTTCTCTTTTTCCAGTCTTGCCAATTCTTTTTCTATGTCAACAAGTTCGGCAAGGGGCATGTAGGCGGTTCCCGCTGCGGATACTGCGGCAACAGCATCTATTGCGATACCCTCCCTGCTGGTTTGCACGTCTACTGATTCGGCGTAAGCCAAACGCTTGAGGTACTCTGCGGTCGCTTCGAAAACGCCCTGTTTTTCCGGGGTGGTGACGACCGTCGTGCGGGTCTTCTTAGAGGGTGGAACATTCAGCTCCGCGCGGACGTTGCGGATGCTTGTTATGAGTTCCATTACATAACCCATGGCTTCGGCATCCTCTTCATAGTTGAAATCCGGATTAGCTTCGGGCCACAATGACAGCATTATATACCCTAAATCGCCAGGAAGATAGCTATAAATTTCTTCGGTCACGAAAGGCATAAAGGGATGAAGCAGCTTTAACGTGTCCTTCAGAACGTGCAATAACACACTTCTGGCGCTTTGGCGCTCGGTTTCGTCCTCGCCGTAGAGCCGAGGTTTGGCCATTTCGATGTACCAGTCGCAAAATTCCGACCAGATAAAGTCGTAGACCTTCTGGGACGCGAGGCTAAGCTCAAAAGCCTCCAGATTGTCCGTCACTTCTCTGATTGCGACATTCAGCCTATATAGAATCCAGCGGTCTGCAACGTCCAGAGTTACCTTTTCGATGGGCAACACGGGCGCGTCGCCGATGTTCATCATCACAAAGCGGCTCGCGTTCCAAATCTTGTTTGCGAAATTGCGGCAGGATTCGACTTTTGTGCTGTAAAAGCGCATGTCGTTCCCCGCACTCGTTCCCATAGTGAGCGAGAAACGCAGTGAATCCGCGCCGTATTCGTCGATAACTTTCAGCGGGTCGATGCCGTTGTTCAACGATTTAGACATCTTCCGGCCCTGCTCGTCTCTAACGATGCCGTGAATCAGCACTTTGGAGAACGGCTTTTCGCCCATCTGGGAATAGCCGAACATTATCATGCGCGCAACCCAAAAGAAGATTATGTCGTACCCCGTCACCAGCACAGAGGTCGGATAGAAATAATCGAGTTCGGGAGTTTTATCCGGCCATCCCAAAGTGGAAAATGGCCACATACCCGAGCTGAACCAGGTATCCAGCACGTCTTCGTCCTGGCGCAAGCTACTTGAGCCGCATTTTTCGCAACGCTTTGGCGCATCTTCGGCGACGATTAGCTCGCCGCAGTCATTGCAGTAATAGGCAGGAATCCTATGCCCCCACCAAAGCTGGCGGGAAATGCACCAATCCCGAATGTTTTCCATCCAGTTGAAATAGGTCTTGTCGAACCTTTCGGGCACAAACTGAATCTCGCCGCTGCGAACCGCCTCGATGGCGGGCTTAGCGAGTTCTTTAGTCGCCACGAACCACTGTTTGGAAATCAACGGCTCGATGGTCGTATGGCAGCGGTAGCAGGTGCCGACATTGTGCCTGTATGGCTCGACCTTGACCAGGGCACCCGTTTCATCGAGCTCCGCCACCATGGCCTTTCTGCAATTAAGGGCGGTCATTCCGCTGAACTTGCCCGCAAGCTCGTTCATGATTCCGCCGTCCGTCATTACCCTTGGCATGGGGAGGTTGTGGCGGACGCCTACCTCGTAGTCGTTCGGGTCGTGAGCGGGGGTAATCTTGACGCAGCCCGTGCCAAATTCCTTTTCGACATACTCGTCTGCAATGACCGGGATGGGTTTGTTCAAAATGGGCAGTATGACGTTTTTGCCTACCAAGTGGGAGTAGCGTTCATCCTCCGGGTGGACGGCAACTGCAGTGTCGCCCAGCATGGTTTCGGGGCGAGTGGTGGCGACCACCAGTCCTTCGCCGCCGTCTTCGGCCTTATAGCGTATGTGCCATAGCTTGGTGTCCTGCTCTTCGTATTCCACTTCGGCATCCGAAATGGCGGTCTTGCAATCCGGGCACCAGTTGATTATCCTGTCGCCCCGATAAATGAGCCCTTTTTCGTAAAGGTCTACAAATGCCTTGATGACAGCTTTGTTGCAGCCCTCGTCCATGGTAAAGCGCTCGCGCTCCCAATCGCAGGAGCTGCCCAGCTTCTTTAACTGACCGACTATTATCCTGCCATATTCATCCCGCCATTGCCAAGCGCGCTCCAAGAAGCCTTCCCTGCCCAAGTCCTTCTTAGTTTTGCCCTCTTTGGCGAGGGCATCCACAATCTTAACCTCTGTTGCGATGCTGGCATGGTCTGTACCGGGCATCCACAGCGCGGAATATCCCTGCATACGTTTGAAGCGAATGAGCACGTCCTGAATAGTATTGTCCAACGCGTGCCCCATGTGGAGCTGCCCCGTGATGTTGGGCGGCGGGATCACGATGGTAAACGGCTTCTTATCCTTATCGATCTCCGCACGGAAGC
>CALNBC010000250.1 GCA_937874755.1 uncultured Clostridia bacterium | reverse complement strand
GGCATAAGCCTGTTCGCCCCTCGCGTCTATCAAAGGGACTATCGTACCTTCGAAAAACGGGAATCCGCAAGCGATGGCTTCCAGCGAATCCACCGCCACAACGGGCTTTCCCACCGCATCCGCCATGCCATTGACCGAGCATACGCCTATGCGCACTCCGGTAAAGGAGCCGGGGCCCACATCCACAGCAAAGGCGTCCATGTCGGCGCAGGTGAGCTCCGCCATCGAGAGAACGCGCTCTACCATGGGCATGATAATCTCTGAATGGGTCAGCTTATGGTCGAGGTAGCACTCGGCGAGTAGCTTTCCGTCGCGGAGCACCGCCACGCCAGCCACGCTAGAGCTGGTCTCAATCGACAATATATTCACGCGCAGCCTCCTTTATGGCAGCATAAGCACTGTTTGAAAGGTTAAGTATCCTTATTGACCTTGGTTGTTCGCCGCTGCCGTCAATCTCGACGGCTATGCGCGAATCGGGCAGCACGCCTTGGACGCGCTCCGGCCATTCCATGAGCACTATGCCCGGACGGGAAAAGTACTCCTCGCAACCCATGTCGTATAGCTCGGCTTCGCCGCTCAGCCTGTATGCGTCGAAGTGGAAAACCGGCGGATTTGTGGGGTATTCCCGCACTATCGTGAATGTGGGACTGGCGCAGTCGCCGCTGCCCAGGGCGGATACTATGCCGCGGCAAAAGGCGGTCTTGCCCGCGCCAAGACCGCCGTATAGGGCCACGAAATCCCACGCATTCAAAGAAGCGGCAAGCGCCGCGCCAATGCTTTCCGTCGCGCCTTCTGAATCGGACATAAACCGCAATTCGTTTATTGGTTCACTCGTTGGTTCGTTCATTGTGAAAGCCCGTATTTTTCGTAGAATTCTTTTTTGTAATCCAGCAGCCTATCGTTCAATATTGCTTCGCGTATGTTTTCCATCAGAGCGAGGGAGAATCGCAGGTTGTGGATGGACAGCAGCCTTGCTGCAAGTATCTCCCCCGCTTTTATCAGATGGCGAACGTACGCCCGGCTGAAATTCTTGCAGGCGTAGCAGTCGCACTCCGGGTCGATGGCAGAAAAGTCCTTCTCAAACGCGGCGTTGCGTATGGTCAGCGGACCGCGGCTGGTCAGCGCCTGACCGTTTCGCGCTATGCGGGTTTGCAGCACACAGTCGAACATATCTACCCCGCGGAGCACTCCTTCAAACAGGCAGTCCGGCGAGCCGACGCCCATGAGGTAGCGCGGCTTGTCCTTGGGAAGCAGAGGGTCTATGACCTCAAGCATATCGTACATCAGCGGCTTGGGCTCGCCGACGGAAAGCCCGCCAATGCCGTTGCCTATGAAGTCCATATCGGCTATCGCCTTCGCGCTGTCCGCCCGAAGGTCGGCGTAAACCCCGCCCTGGACTATCCCGAAAAGCGCCTGATCCTCCCGAAGCTGCGAATCCTTGCAGCGCTTTGCCCAGCGGTGGGTCCTGTGCATGGATTTTTCGGTATAGTCGCGCTCGGCAGGATAGGGCACACATTCGTCGAACGCCATTATGATATCCGCGCCGAGCGCGGCTTCTATCTCCATAACCTTCTCGGGGGTGAACAGGTGGCGGCTGCCGTCCAGGTGGGACCGGAACTCCACACCCTCTTCGGTAATCTTGCGAAGGTCGCCTAAAGAGAACACCTGGAACCCGCCTGAATCGGTCAGTATTGGGCCATCCCACCCCATGAAGGAGTGCAGACCGCCCGCCATCTTGACCAGCTCGTGACCCGGGCGAAGATAAAGATGGTATGTGTTTGAGAGCAGTATCTGGGTTTTTATCTCCCAAAGCTCCCGCGGGGACATCGCCTTGACCGTAGCCTGGGTGCCGACGGGCATAAAGCAGGGCGTTTCTATCACACCGTGGGGGGTAGTGAGCCTGCCGAGGCGCGCTCCCGACTGGGAGCATTCGTGTATCAGCTCGAAACTAAAGTATGGGTTCATAAAAACTCCTGAATGATTACCGGAAATTATCTTAAGCAAAAAACAGCGATACGCATGGCATTATACCGCGCACCGCATTTTTTATCATTATAAGGTTTTATTGCAAAATGTCAAATGCTTCCGCCACTTCGGATACTACTGGGCAATATAGGCAAAAGTATAGTAAAAATCAGGTCAATATTATCGGAACAGCTTGCATAGATGAGCGGAGGATAATATAATGGAAATAAGTTAGATGGAATTAACTTATTTGGAACGGTTTACCCCAATCCTTAATAATCGACTGCACTCTTTGGCAAAATACTGAACGGGCTTTTTCAACCGACAACACGCAAAAGGAGCGAAAAAAATGTATTCTAATATCGCCATAGAAAAGATCAAAGCAAGGGAGATTATGGACTCCCGCGGCAACCCCACCGTCGAGGTGGACGTGGTACTCGAGACGGGAGACGCAGGCAGGGCAGCTGTGCCCTCGGGCGCGTCCACAGGCGCATTCGAAGCGGTCGAGCTTCGGGACGGTGACAAATTGCGCTACGGGGGCAAGGGCGTGCTTAAGGCAGTCGCGAACGTCAACGATACCATCGCTCCCGCGCTAATGGGAGCCAACGTGTTTGAGCAGGCGGAGCTGGACAACCGCATGATAGCGCTGGACGGAACTGACAACAAGGGCAAGCTGGGCGCGAATGCGGTGCTGGGCGTTTCCCTCGCAGCCGCTAAGGCCGCGGCAAACTCGCTAGGGATGGGGCTGCACCGCTATATAGGCGGCGTAAACGCAGTTACGCTGCCCGTTCCCATGATGAACATCATCAACGGCGGACGCCACGCGGACAACGTCATCAACCTCCAAGAGTTCATGATAATGCCCACCGGCGCAAAGAGCTTTAACAGCGCCCTCGCCTCCTGCGCGGACGTTTACCGCACGCTTAAAAAAATACTCAGCGGCAAGGGCTATTCCACCGCAGTGGGTGACGAGGGCGGTTTCGCGCCCAACCTCAAGAGCGACGAAGAGGCGCTGCAGCTCATCACTGACGCGATAGACAAGGCGGGCTATGTGCCCGGCGAGCAGTTCCACATCGCCATGGACCCCGCGGCAACTGAGCTGTTTGAAACCGCAAAGGAAGCGGGACACCCCGGCAAATACCTGTTCTGGAAGACAGACATACTCAAATCCACGCAGGAGATGGTGGATTACTGGGAAATGCTCCTCGGGAAGTACCCCATAATTTCGCTTGAGGACGGACTTGCCGAAGAGGATTGGGACGGATGGAAGCTGCTCACCGACCGCTTGGGCGGCAAGCTGCAGCTCGTGGGGGACGATTTGTTCGTCACCAACACCCAGAGGTTGCAAAAGGGGCTGAACCTCGGTGTAGCTAACTCGATACTCATCAAGCTCAACCAGATTGGCACGCTTACGGAAACTCTGGACGCCATCTCCCTGGCGGGCAGTCGGGGTTACACCTCCGTCATTTCCCACCGCTCGGGCGAAACGGAAGACAGCACGATTGCGGACATCGCGGTCGCGGTGAATGCCGGGCAGATAAAGACAGGCGCACCCGCACGTTCCGACCGCGTTGCGAAGTACAACCAGCTGCTTCGCATAGAAGAAGAGTTGGGCGCGAGGGCGGTGTACCCCGGAATTGCCGCGCTGAGAAGGAAGTAAACACCCTATGTAACACAATGGGAGAGGGCATTGAGCCTTCTCCCATTTTAATCGCATTTTGAATGGATTTCATCCCATCAAAGCTGACCTATAAGCGCGGCGTAGAACCTTGCGCAATCCGCCGCCTTTTTTAGGGGTATGCGCTCGTTCGCGGCGTGGATGGTGGCGCGCTCTTCTTTGGTGAGCTTGATCGGGGAGAAGCGCATCACATTGTCGCATATTTCGCAAAAATGCCGGGAATCGCTGGCGGCGAGCATGACGTAGGGCGCGACTATAGCGTCGGGGTAGACGGCATTTATCGCGCGCTTCACCTTTGCCCACCCTTTGCCCTTCGTGTCCGCGTATGGCGTGGGGTTGCTTCCCTGCATGACTTCGACCTCGACGTCTTTGCCGCAGTACGTTCTGAAGTGCTCTGCCACCGAAGCGACGGTATCCCTGCCGGAAATGCGGCAGTTCGCCACAACGGAGGCGGACGCGGGCAGCACGTTGGGCGCGTTGCTCGCCGAAGCCATGGTGAATGCGGCGGTGGTTCTGCACATGGCGCTCAGCTCGCCGCCCGCCTTGGTGAATACCTTCTTCAACAGACCCGAGAACAGCCACATATTGCCGAATATCAGCCTGTATGCAAACGGGGCGCGGCGGTAGATGGTTTCGAACATCTCTATGGTTGGAGGCGGGAAGGACGCCTCCATCTGGTTGTTTTCTATCGCGGCGACCGATTGTGCTACCTTGCCCAAGGGGGTCGAGCGGGGCGGGGTCGACGCGTGACCGCCGGAGCTCCTGGCGGTCAGCATTATATTGCAAACGCCCTTCTCCCCCACGCCGATGAGGGCGCAGGGCTGTTCTACTCCGGGGAATGTTCCGCTGACCACCGCGCCGCCCTCGTCCACCACCAAGGAGGGCGAAACGCCGCGTTCCTTCAGCAAATTAACTATTGCCGGGGCATCGTGGGAAGTGCTTTCCTCGTCCCCCGCGAAGGAAAAATAAATGTCGTTCGCCGGCACAAAGCCCTTTGCCAACAGGCTTTCGGCGGCTTCAAGCACACCGCATAGCGTGACCTTCGTGTCGATAGTCCCCCTGCCCCACAATACGCCGTCCTCTATTATCCCGGCAAAGGAAGACTTATCCCAATCGCCTTCGTTGACGGGAACGACGTCGTAATGCGCCATAAGCACAGCCTCGTTCCCCTTTGAACTGCCTGCCCAGCGGTACAAAAGCCCATTCCTTGCCACGCGGGTAAGCTCGGTCTTTTCGTGGACGAGGGGATAGCGCTCCACAAGCAGCGCACGGAACTTTTCGAATTCAGCATCGTCCATTTGCGACTCATCGCAGCTTGAGATGGTCTTGCACTTGACCATTTCTGCGAGGGAGTCCGAAACGTGCTTTTCGTCTATCGAAGGGCTCTCCTGCGTTTTTTCGATTGCTTCCTGTGGGCGAAACAACGCGCCGCGCACCAGCACGGCGAGTATCAATAGCAACAAAATACCTGCTATTGCCAAGATTGCCACTTGCGAACCCCCCAAAGTTTTTACTAAGTATAAACCGCTTACATTTAATAATCAAGTGAGCATATATCTATAAATTCGCCTGAGAATACCGGAGTTGAAAAAAGGTAACCCTTTCAGATTACCTTTCAGACTGCTGAAAAACTCCATCCCCGGGGTTTCAGGGGTCGAAGCCCCTGAGCTTCAATCAAAACTGGCGACATGCGCGTCAGTTTTGCCGTACTATTTCGGTCATAAGTGACCGAAATTACCCTGAGCCGGAATCACAGATTCCGGCATTTCATCAAGGATTGATGTCGGCTTCGCCGACGACCTTGCGAAGCGAAAACCCATCGGCGAAAAAGGCCCGCAGGTCTTTTTTGACGCCCTGAAAGGTAACCCTTTCAGATTACCTTTTCCCGCAGCTTTCTTATGATTTTGTTTTCCAGCCTGCTGACCTGCACCTGGGACACCCCGAGTTTTTTGGCTATCTCGCTCTGGGTTTCGTCCCTGAAATAGCGCAGGAATATAATCTGGCGCTCCCGCGGCTCGAGCGTGCTCAACAGTTCCTTTAGGAGCAGTCTGTCGATAAGCTCGTCCTCCCTGTCCCCCTCGGAAACCTGGTCGATGAGGGGCGCGCTGTCTTCCTCGAAGGTAGGCTCGTGCAACGATATGCACGCTTTGGAGGCTTCCCGTGCTACCGCCACATCTTCGGCACTTTCGCCCACCGCTTCGGCTACCTCGTGGATTGTCGGTTCCCTGCCCAGCTTCGCCTTGAGGGTCTCCGTGGCCGCTACACTTCGCGCCGCAAGCTCTTTTAGGGAGCGGCTGACTTTTACCGCGCCGTCGTCCCGCAAAAAGCGCTTGATTTCTCCCGCTATCATGGGCACCGCGTAAGTGGAGAAGCGCACGTTGTACGAACTGTCGAAATGGTTGATCGCCTTAACCAGCCCCATACAGCCCACCTGGTACAAATCCTCGAACTCCACACCCCTGCCTACGAACTTGGAGACTATGGACTTAACGAGGGCAATGTTGCTTGTTACCAGCGTTTCCTGGGCTTCTTTATCCCCTTTATGGGCGAGTTTGACCAGCTTTTCGACTTCCTCCTGGGAGAGGATGGCGCTCAAGGGCGCTTGTTACCCTTCTTGACCGAGGTCTCGGCGGGGTATACCCTGACCCAGGTCTGAATTTCGGGGGTTTTGTCTTCCGAGTCGAACAATGCGTCCTCGGGCAGCAGCGAGTGCTCCGAGAATATCGCTTCCCAATTGTCTATGATGACCAGCTCTTCTCGTTTATTCGCGTTCGTCATTTTTGCCACCCACGCGCTTTGCCATAGTCACCCTGGTGCCCTTGCCCACTGTTGACTCGACGGTCAGCGAATCCATAAACGCCTCCATTACGGAGAATCCCATTCCAGAGCGTTCAAGTTCGGGAGCCGATGTAAAAAAGGGCTGCTTCGCCTGCTCGACGTCGGCAATCCCGCGCCCGGTATCCTCTATTACCACCGTCGCTACATTGTCTTTGAGAGTCATCGCCATCGTTATGTAGTTCGAAGGCGCATCGTCGCCGTAGGCGTGAACGACGCAGTTAGTCACCGCTTCGCTGACCGCGGTCTTGAGATCCGCAAGTTCAGCCATCGTCGGGTCTAGCTGCGCAAAAAAAGCGCTCGCGACAGCGCGCGCGAAGCTCTCGTTCCCCGAAAGCGCTAAAAAGCGCATGGTCATGCTGTTTTCCATATTTCCTCCTCCGGTCGCGCTCAATTTTTTTCGACAAGCTTGGCCATTCCGGCCATGCGCAATAACTTGTTTATCTGGTCGCTCGGGTTTTTAAGCACCATCGAACCCTTTTTCTCGCTCATCGTTCTGTATCTGCCCAGGAGCGCTCCGATGCCCGAGCTATCCATAAAAACTACCTTGGACATATCCACCACCAGCTTTTTGACCGCTTCATCCTCTGCACAAGCCTTTAGCTTGTCCTGCACAGCAGCCGCGCCGTGTTGGTCCAATTCGCCTGACAGCGACACGGTCATCGTGTCGCCTTTTCTTTTGCATGTCGCTCTCATCGTTTCCTCCTTGCCTTGTGTCGCAATCAATTTAATTCACCAATCGCTTTGTCGAATCCTATTGCGATATTCGCCAAGTTTTGGATAGTTTAAACCTTCTTTGTCGTTTTTGCCCCGCTGCTTAAAATATGCCGCCTATGGGCATGATTTATAACGGCTGTTGCCCGTTTTGGAGGTCATTTTGAGCGCAGGAAAAAAGGAAAGAACAACAAAAAAGCGCACCCCTGTTGGGAGTGCGCTAAAATGGATTGCGGCAATCGCGCTGCTTTTGACAACAGTGTTTTTGCTCGTGGGTGCCGTTTGGGTCATGGGGCTTTATGGCATGACTGAGCTGGACGTGGAAAAGATAACCTCCGCCAGCCAGACGCTATTCCTCTACGACGGGGAGGACGCGGTCATCGCCGGCGTACACGGCAGCGAGGACAGGACTAACGTGACTCTGCGGGACGTTCCGCTCTACGTGCGAAATGCTGTAATCGCGGTGGAGGACGTGCGCTTTTACAGCCACAACGGGGTTGATCTGCGCCGCATAGTGGGCGCGCTTATTGCGGACATAAAGGCGGGCAACCTCGACCAGGGCGCAAGCACCCTAACCCAGCAGCTAATAAAACTAAGCCACCTGACGAGCGAAAAGACATTCGCGAGGAAAATACAGGAAGCGATACTCGCCATACAGCTAGAGCAGAAGTTCTCCAAGGATGAAATACTCGAGATGTACCTCAACTACGTGTATTTCGGCGGCGGGGCTTATGGCATCGAGGCGGCTTCCCAGAGGTATTTTTCGAAGAACGTCTCCGATTTGACGCTCGCCGAGGGCGCGCTGCTCGCGGGGATAGTTAAATCCCCTTCGTATTACGCACCCCATCTAAACCCCGAGGCATCGGTATCGCGCAGGAATCTTATACTCGACCTAATGCATGAGAACAACTTTATCTCCAAGGAGGCCTGCGAGGCCGCCAAGGCTGAAGAACTCGTGCTCAACGAGAAAAAGGGCGGCATATATCCACACGGTTATTATGTAGAAACAGCCATGGACGAAGCCAAGAGCATACTCGATATAGACCAGGAGCGGCTGCTTTCCGGCGGGTACAGGATATACACTTACCTAGACACCAACCTTCAACAATCCTGCGAGGACATAATGGCGGACCCGTCGCTCTTCCCCGCGGATGCGGCGGACGGCGAACGCGTGGAGGGCGCCATCGTGACCATAGACCCGCGCTCTTTTGGCATAACCGCTATGGTGGGCGGACGCTCCTACGAAGTGCGTCGAGGGCTTAACAGAGCTACGGACATAAAGCGGCAGCCCGGCTCCGCCATAAAGCCGATTTTAGTGTACGCCCCCGCACTCGAGAATTACGGTTACACTGCCGCCTCCCTCCTGCTGGATGAAAAGACGGACTTCAACGGTTATTCCCCCAGGAATTCCGGCGACAAATACAGCGGCTACGTAACCATGAGGCAGGCGGTGACGCGCTCGCTCAACGTGCCTGCTGTGCGGTTGCTTTCGAACATCGGCGTTTATTCGGGGAAGAGCTTTGCCTCCAGGCTGGGCATAGTGTTCGACGAGCGCGATACAAGCCTTTCTCTCGCCCTCGGCGGATTCACCTATGGAGTATCGCCCAAGATGCTCTGCGGCGCATACGCAGCTTTCGCCTCGGGCGGAACGTACAGGGACTCCGCCTGCGTGCGCAAGATAACGGACAGCGAGGGCAACGTGCTCTACGAGCAAGTAAATATGGGGGAACGCGTTATGTCCGAGGACACGGCGTTCATCATGACGAGCATGCTGAACTCCTGCATCACTTCGGGGACAGGCAGGCGGCTGAATACGGGCATACCCCTTGCGGGCAAGACGGGCACCACAGGGCTTGCGGAGACCAACGGAAACAAGGACGCCTGGATGGCGGCGTACAACAACGAACTCGTCGCTACGGTATGGATAGGTTTCGACAGCACCGATTCGGAGCACAGCCTGCCCGAAGACGCGACGGGCGGCACATACCCCGCGGCGATACTCGCCCGCGTGTTCGATTCAAAATACCCAAACGGCGAAGGCGCGCCGGACTTTGAACAGCCGAAGAGCATCAACCGAGTGCGGCTGGACGCCGCCACACTCGAGGTCGAGCACAGGCTCACCCTGGCGAACGCCCTGACTCCCGCACAGGACGCCTTTTACGAGTACTTTTCCGGTTCCACCACGCCGACCCAAAGTACGGACTACTGGGTTGTGCCTTCGCCCCCCGGCGGGCTTACCGCTATCGCCGCCAGCGACGGAAAGCCTGTGCTCTCTTTTTCGCCTGTGGAAAAATTTATACTGTACAGGCTCTACCGCACTGATTCGAGCGGAGGAACTTCTATGCTGGGCGAATTTGCCGGGGATACCGGGGATATAACCTACAAAGACAAATCCGCCGAATACGAAACGTTATACGAATACTACGTGCTGCCCGTCCACCCGGAGTTGACCGTCGTGGGCGAGGAGGTCACGGGCCCCGCCACCGCGAGGTGCAGCTTCTACGTCGAAAGCCCCGCAAATGCGCAGAGCGTCGGCAGCACCGGCGACGAAAGGCTGGAGGACGTTCAGGATGATGTACAAGGCGAAACCGAAGACCCGGTGATATGGTATTCGGGGGAGTAGCGCTGCAAAGCGCCAAAAAGCATCCGATTCTTGATGAACGGATGCTTTTGCATATAGCGGCGGTTGACTTACGCCCTAGCCTTCGCCTTTTTGGGTATTTTCAAGAATGCGACCAGTATGAGAGTAATCACGCAACAGGCGGCGGCGAGCACGAAGGAATAGGTGTACGCCCCGGCGGACGACAGCGCGTTCGATACTATCTGGAACACCAGAGCGGAAACGCCGAAGCCCACCATCACGCAGCCGAAGTTGAAGCCGTTGTGCTTGGTGCCGAAAAGGTCAGCCGTCGTCGCCGCGTAGACGCTCGCCGAGCCGCCGAAGCAGAATGCGATGGCGGCGATGCATACGAGAAACATGACATCCTGCGCCCAAATCATGCCCAGCGCCGCGACAAATGTTATAGCGGCAAGCGCTATGATTGCCGCCTTCCTGCCGGCGTAATCGGAGAACCAGGACGACAGCAGCCGCCCACTCGCGCTGGCGATGCCTGTGAGCATTACGCCGAAGGACGCCGCGCTTTCCGAAAGACCGCGCTCCATTCCTAAAGAGACGAACAGCGGGTTGAGTATGAAGTACGCCGGCAACAAGAAGAACATAGAAAAAGCCAGCAGATAAAACTCTTTGGTCTTGAGCATTTCCGCGGTGGTGTACTGCTTTTGCCCACCCGCCGCAGCGCCCGCCTTGCCCGTCGCCTCGGGGTTGGAAAGGAAAAGTGAGCAGACCGAGCAGATAACAAGGAACAGAATCCCCAGGAACAGGAATGTTCCGGGCACCCCCCAGTTTGCGAGCAACAGCTTGGTAATGGGCGCAAACAGCACCAGCGAGAAGCCGAACGCGCTAACCATCATGCCCGTGGCTAGGCCGCGCTTGTCGGGGAACCATTTCTGCACTACGGCGACTGTTGCGGTGTAGACACAGCCTACGCCGAAGCCGCCCACTGCGCCATAGGTGACATAAATCAGCCAAGGGGCGGTCTTGGGGACGAAGGCGCTGAGTATCATACCCGCGCCGAGTAGTATGCTGCCCGCAAGGGCGACGGGCCTAGGGCTGTGCTTGTCCTGCACGCGCCCGCCTATGAGGATGCCCAGCACAAATGCCGCGAGCATTACGGAGGACGTTATTGCGGCGCCGGTATCGCTCCAGGCAAGGTGTTCGCTGACCGGTCCCTTGAACACGCTCCACATGTAGAGGATACCTGCGCAAACCTGCATAAGCATCCCCAAACCGAGTATAACGTACCTGTTTTTGACGGTTGTCTTCATCATGGTAAGCCTTCCCCCATCCTAATTAAATGAATAAATATAAGCCGGAAATCGTATATGGCGTTCACTATATATAAAACCCGATGACCTGTCAATCGCGCATTGCAAATAAAAAACCCCCGGCATTTAAGCGGGGGCTGAACGGGTAAATCAGCTACGGTGTGACCACGAAGGTCTCCGTCCTTTCTATGGCGCCATTGAGCAGTTCTTCATAATTCTCGAGCTTGGCTTCGCTCTTTTTGATGTTTTCGAGCTTGGGCTTGGTAACGGGGTGCTTGGGGGTGAATATCGTGCAGCAGTCCTCGTAGGGGAGTATCGAAGTTTCGTAAGTGCCTATGCGCTTAGCGTAATCCATTATTTCGACCTTGTCCATGCCAATACAGGGGCGGAATACAGGCATAGTCACGGCGTTGTCCGTCACCACCAGGCTTTCCATGGTCTGGCTTGCGACCTGCCCTATGGCTTCGCCCGTAACCAGCGCCTTGCAACCGTTCTTTGCGGCGATTCTCTCGGCGATTGCCATCATCGCCCGACGCAGCAGTATCGTGGTTTCGTTGTCCGGGCATTTTTCGTAAATAGCCATCTGAACGTCGGTAAAATGGACGACGTGCATGACTACGCTGCCGCCGTACCCCGCGAGCAGCTTTGCGAGGGCAATTACCTTGTCCTTTGCCCTCTCGCTGGTATACGGGAAGGAGTGAAAATGAATGCAGTGCAAGTCCACGCCGCGCTTCATCACCATGTATCCCGCGACCGGGCTGTCTATCCCGCCGGAAAGCAGCAGCGCGGCTCTCCCGTTGCTGCCTGCGGGCATGCCGCCCGCGCCCAGCACCTCGCCTGAATAAACGTAGGCGTGTTCGCGTATTTCCACCGAAAGGGGCACCTCGGGGGAATTGACATCCACCTTGAGGTTGGAGAACTCCTCGAGCAGTACGTGCCCGAGCTCCCTCGCTATGGTCATCGAGTCCATGGGGAAGGTTTTGTCCGCCCTTCGGGAAAACACCTTGAAGGTGCAGCTTCCCCCCCGAGAAACGAGTTCTTGTTTCATAAGTTCCTTTGCGGCTTCGCAAATAGCTTCCCAAGCCTTTTCGACCTCCCTCGCCCGGCTGACGGAGTGGAGTCCGAATATCTTTGCTATGCGGCTTACCGCTTCGTCCTCCCTGTCTTTGGGGTAACCGGACGCATAAAAGCGCCCCTGCCCCGAAGTGATAGTCGCTCCCATATCGGACAGGGCATGTTGTATGTCTTCTTTTAACAGCCGCATGAAATAGCTGCGGTTTTGCCCCTTAAGGTGCACCTCTCCGTATCTTATCAGCAGTACGTCGCGCATGTGTTTCCGCCATTTCTCCAGTTACTGGCTTGTGATTTCCGCCCGCACCCTTTATTTTTAATAGGTGTAAGCGGATTATTATTTATATATTATAGCGCAAGATACGCTATCTTCGCCTGAATCTTCTGAGCTCGCGCACGAGGGCTGCGGTGGTTTCCGCGGTTATCTGGATTTCCCTTTCGGTGTTATCCGCGCTGAAGCTGAAGCGAATCGCGCCTTCTGCCCGCTCGCCCTCGACGCCTATCGCCGCGAGCACCCTGTTCTTCCCCTTTTTGTGGGAGGAGCACGCCGAGCCTGTGCTAACCAGTATACCCTTGTTCTCTAAGGAATGCAGCAGCACTTCGCCGCGCACGCCAAGGAAGGAGATATTGAGTATGTGCGCGGCGCCCCTGTCCGGATGCGGACCGTTTACC
>CALNBC010000249.1 GCA_937874755.1 uncultured Clostridia bacterium | reverse complement strand
GGCGAGCGGGGCGGCACGAGCGGGAATACGAGCGGCAGATAGACGATTTTTTAGATTATGGAGGAGGCTGAATGGAATACTTTTTAGGCGCGGCGCTGGGCGCGGCGATTGCCCTCGTCGGCGCGTTCCTGGGCAGAAAAAGCGCGGCAAGCTGCGACGCGAAGCCGCAAAGGGCAAAAAACACCCCCGACGCGGGCGGCGAATCGCTGCTGCGCCAGTGGAACAACCTGTTGAGCTATTGCGGAAGGGAGCAGCATGACGAGGACTGACGCGAAATCCGCCTGGGCGGAGTACCAAAAGGGCGTATCGTACAAGGCCCGGCTCGGGCTTTACGACACCGTCAGGCAGTGCGAGGACTTTTACCTCGGCGACCAGTGGAAGGGCGTCAACGCGCCCGATTTGCCCAAGCCCACGCTCAACATGCTGCGACGGGTGGTGGCGTACTTCATAGCGATGATAGTCAGCGACGATGTGGCGGTCAGATTTTCGCCCTACGTGCCCAACGGAGCTTTAGACGAGACCTGCGCGCTGCTCTCCTTGGAGCTGGAAAGAGTGCTCGAATCCGCAAAGGCTGCGGCAAAGCACAGAGAAGCCCTCAGAAACGCTGCGGTGGACGGCGACGCCTGCTTCTTCCTCTGGTTCGACCCGAGCGCGGAGACGGGGCAGAGCGCCCGGGGCGACATCGCAATCGAGGTGCTGGAGAACACCTGCGTGCATTTCGGCAACCCGTACTCCAAAGACGTGCAGAGCCAGCCGTATATGCTGCTCTCTATGCGAAGGCAGGCGGACGCGGTGAAGGAGGAGGCGCGGCAAAACGGCGTACCCCCTTCGGACTTGGAGCGCATAAGCCCCTGTGCGGAATCCGAGCTATGTGAGCCCATGGACGGCGACGGTCTGGTTACTGTGCTGCTTCGGCTTTGGAAGGAAGGCGGCAGCGTATGGGCGCAAAAATCCGTCAAGCACACCGCAATACGCGAAAAGTGGGACACGGGGCTTAGGCTCTACCCCGTCGCCTGGATGTGCTGGGAGCAATCGAGAAACTCCTGCCACGGCGTAGGCGCCATAAAGGGGCTCATACCCAATCAAATTGCGGTCAATAAGCTGTTCGCCATGGCGATACGCAGCGTCGAGATGAACGCCTTCCCCAAGATAATATACGACGCGACCAAAATAGAGCGCTGGAGCAACCGCGTGGGCGAGGCGATAGCCGTAATGGGGAACCCCGAGAGCACCATAGCGGGCGGCATACGCGGCAGCGATATGTCCCCCCAGGTGATGGAGATGATAGAGCGCACCACTTCGCTTACAAGGGACTTCATGGGCGCTTCCGACGCGGCTTTGGGCAACGTCAACCCGACGAACACCAGCGCGACAATCGCCGTACAGAAGGCGAGCGCCGCGCCGCTGGACTTGCAGCGGCTTGCGTTTTACAGGTTTGTCGAGGACTATGTTTTGATAATAGCGGACATGATGCGCGCCTGCTACGGCAGGCGAAAGGTGACCGTTCCTGTTGCCGAGGGCGGCACAGCTTCAAAGGAGTTCGACTTTTCCGCGCTCGATAATCTGCCGCTCAAAATCGCGGTGGACGTGGGCGAGTCTGCGTACTGGTCGGAGCTCATGCAGGTGCAGACCATGGACAGCCTTTTTGCCAAGGGCATCATAACCGACGCCGAGGAATACCTAAGGGGCATACCCAATCGTTATATAAAGGACAAAACGAGGCTTTTAAGCGCCCTTCGCGAAAAGCGCGAGGCGGCGGAACTGGCGAAAGGAGACGCGACATGACGGAGGACACCAATCTGCTCATGGATTCATTGGATAGCAGCAAGGCGCAGGAGCAGCCCGCGATCGCCTCGGACACCGACGAAGCGGCAACCGAAGCGGCTGAAACTTCGCCGGGTGAGCAGGAAGGGGCGCAGGGCGTTCGCTTGGTTTTCCTCGGGGAGGAAATCGAGCTTCCCTTAAAGGAGGCAGCCCGCTGGGCGCAAAAGGGCATGAACGCCGAACACGCGCTGGACAAGTACAAGAATGCCCCGGAGCAGGAGCTGATAGGCTTTTACTCCGCACTTTTTGGCATGGAGCGGGGCGAGTTCCTCGATTCGCTGACCAAGGATATGCTCAAGGCGCAGACCGAGCTGGAGCTCGCCCGCCTAAAGGAGAGCAACCCCGATATGCCCAATCACCTGCGACTTCACGCCGCGCGCCTAGGCGCGGAGCGACGGCTGAAGGAGTACGAGGAGGCGCAAAGGGGCAAGCGGGCGGCGGAGGAAGCAAACAAGCTCCACCCCTGGAAGGCGCTTGCCGAAAAGTACCCCGAACTTGTAAGCCAAAGTGAGCTGCCCGAAGAAGTCCAAAAGGAAATCGACGGTGGACGCACTCCCCTCGAAGCCATGCTCGGCTATGAGCTAAAAAAGGCGAATTCGGAATTAGAGCGGCTGAAAGCGGCGCTTGAAGTGGCGCAGACCAACGGCAAGAACCACTTTCGCACCACAGGCTCGGCGGCAAGCTTTGGCGGCGATACCATAAAAGACCCCTTCCTGCTCGGGATAACGGGCGAATAAACCCGACACAACTTTACAGGAGAAGCAAATGGCGATACACCTTCACAAAAAATACGCGGATACCCTGGCGAAGCTCTACACCCACAACTCGTTCATAGAGGGGCACACAGACAAGAGCTGGTCCTTTTCGGGGCTAAAGTCGCTCATAGTCCCCTCGATAGTCACCCAGCCCCTTGCGGACTACACCCGCAGCGGAACAAGCCGCTACGGCAACCCCCTCGACTTGCAGGACACGCTCCAGGAGCTGACCATGACGCAGGACAAGGCGTTCTCGATAATAATCGACAAGGGAGACAACTCCGAACAACAGATGATGAAGCGCGCAGGCGAGGTTATGCAGCAGCAAATCGCCGAGCAGGTGGTGCCCGAGGTGGATAAGTACGCCCTGAGCCGCTGGTTCGCGAACGCGGGCAAAATTGTCGGCGCCGCCGCCGCGCCGGACAAGGACAGCATAGTCGGTATGCTGCTGGACGCGGAAGTGTTCCTGAATGACTCCTTCGTACCCGACGGCGAGCGCTGGTGCTACGTTCCCAACAGCCTTATAAAGCACATTCGCCTGTCCACCGAATTCACAGGGTGCGACAGCATAGTCAGGGACGCAGTCGTCAAAGGGTACGTGGGCAACATAGGCACTCTTAAAATAGTCGGTATGCCTGCGCGGTACTTCCCGAGCGGGGCGCACTTTTTAATCGCCCACAGGGATTCCGTCATACTCGCCCAGAAGCTGCGCGACGGCAAGGTGCACCAGGACCCGCCGGGCATATCCGGTCACCTGCTGGAGGGCAGGTACAATTACGACGCCTTCGTGCTGGGCGCGAGGTGCTGCGGTGTTTGCGCGATAGTCGATGCCGCCAAGGTGTGCGCGGAGCCTGCCGCGACGGCGGACGCCGGCAAGGTCAGCCTCGCTTGCGCCACAGAAGGCGCGGCAATACACTATACCGCCGACGGCTCCGACCCGCGCTATTCTACCACCGCGCTGCCCTACTTTGCGGCGTTTGACTGCGAAACCGGCATTGCGGTCAAGTCCTTCGCCAAAAAGGACGGCATGTTCCCGAGCGGCGTAATTGAGTACACCATGGCATAAAAACTGCTCTTCGCCGCCTCGCCCGTTGCGCGGGGCGGCGCTTTTTAGGAGGATAGAATGACAGCAAAGGATATTTATTCCCTCGCCTGCTCCTTTCTTTACGAGAAGCCTGGGCAGGACGCGCTGGGCAAGGGCTTTTACCTCGGCTTTTTGAACCTTCTTTTGGCGGAGGCGCTGCCCGCCGAAAACTCTATAAGGCAAAGCAAGGAAGAAGTCCCCCTGGTTGCCGCGCCTGTTTTGAGGGCGGATACGGACGAAGTGGACTACGATGATGCGATAGCGCGCATAGCCCTGCCCTACGGGCTTGCGAGTATGTTCTTCCAGGATATAGCGGACTACCTGCAAGCCGAGAATTACAGAGCGAAGTACATAGGCGCTCTGCGGGACGCTTCCAGGGCGCGGTTTGTGGGCATACAGGACGTTTACGGAGGGGATTGACATGCCGGGCATTGTCTCTCGCGCTCCAGTCAAGAACCCCGCCGGGTACAGCGTCAACTTTTCCGAGTTTCGCGGGGTGGACTTTTCCACAGACCCGACCCAAGTGGACCCCCGCCGCTCCCCCGCCGCGCTGAACCTGATACCCGACCTTTCGGGCTTCCCCGAAAAGCGCCCGGGCTGGCGCACCCTTTTTAGCTTCCCCGGGCGGATAAACGGCATATACTACGCGGTGCTGGCATCGGGGGCGGGGTACTTTTTAGTGCATTCGGGCAACTCGCTTTACGAGTATACCGAGGGCGGCGGGGCGGCTCTTGTTGGTGACTCGCTGGCAAACGAGCGAAGCTGCGGCTTCGTTCACTCGGGGCGGCTCTTTTTGCTGGACGGCAGCACTTACTCGGTGCTAGTCGAAACCGAAGGCGGGCTTTCCCTGCTCCCTGCTACGGAAATAGCCTTCGTTCCCACCACGGCCATAGCCATGAACCCTGCCGGCGGCGGAACGGCGTTCGAGCAGGTCAACCTCATCACTCCTTTTCGCAAGAACTCCTTCGGGGGCACCGAGGGAGATACCGTCTACAAGCTGGACGCAGCGAAGCTAGACGACTCGCCTGTGCAGGCCGTTGTGAACGGAGAGCCCATGGAGGAGAATGCGGACTTTACAGTCGACAGGGAAACGGGTGCTGTAACATTTTCATCCGCACCCGGGGTATCGCCGGGCGGCGCGGGGGTGGACAATGTGGCAATCACCTTTGCAAAGACAGTGCCCGATTATGCGGGCAGGATAAACCGCTGCAGGTGCTTTGCGTTCTTCGGCTACAACAACGACAACCGCATATTCCTGTCCGGCGACCCGCGGCACAAAAACACCGACTGGCAAAGCGGCTTGGACGACCCGACCTACTTCCCGGACCTGGGGTATACAAAGATAGGGGCGGATACCTCCGCCATAATGGGCTATCTAAAGCAGCGGGATGCGCTGGTGATAATCAAGGAGGAAAACGACCAGGACGCGGAGCTCTTCCTTCGCACCGCCGCCATGGCACAGGACGGCTCGGTGCTGTTCCCCGTAAAGCAGGGGGCGAAGGGCGTCGGGGCAGTTTGCAGGCAAGCCTTCGCCACACTTATGGACGACCCCCTCTTCCTCTCGGAAAGCGGCGTTTACGCAATCACTTCGGACGGGGTGAATGAACAGCGCGCAGTGCAAAAGCGAAGCAGCCGAATAGACGCGAAGCTCTGCGCGAAGGCAGATTTATCGAGAGCTGTCTGCGCTGTGTGGAACGGCAATTTTGTGCTGTGCGCGGGGGAGGAATGCTTCGTAGCGGACGGCAGGCAAAGGGGCGGCGGAGAATACGAGTGGTACTGCTGGGACAACGTGCCCGCGAGGGTGTTCCAGACGCTAAACGGGGTGCTGTACTTCGGCACAGAATCGGGCGATTTGCGAAGGTTCAACACCGACATAGAGACCGTATCAAGAT
>CALNBC010000248.1 GCA_937874755.1 uncultured Clostridia bacterium | reverse complement strand
TCCCTCTACGGGGAAAGCTTTGCCTAATGGTCCGGTGGCAATCAGTCCATTTCCCGGCTTGACTTCCGAGAGCGCTCTCGTTCCTTCCCCCTTCAGGGCGTAAACAATCGTCACCACGCCGCTGTTGACATCGCAGACGCTGATGGGACGGCGAAGGCTGAAAGCGGCGCCCGGCAAGCGGATGTGCAGGAACTGACCGGGTTGCACTTCTCCGAAGAACTCGTCATCCAAGCAGGCAAGGTCCATGCGGAAGGTGTCCTTCGCTATTGCTACGTTTTCGATAACTATAAAAGTTCTTTCTTTCATACTAAATGTCCTGCAGGGCGATGAGCTCAGGCTCAATCATGCTCTTTCTTGATTTGAGCGCCTGCACCAGCGCCCGCACTGTGTCTGCACTGGTCAAGCAAGGGATGTTGCGCTCCGTAGCCAATCGGCGCAGCCTGAAGCCAAAGCGCCTGCGTTCGCGGCCGTGGGTCGGGGTGTTGACCACCAGTACCGCCTTGCCTTCCTCTATTAACCGCTCTGCGGAAGTGCTTCCCGGTTCCTTAGAGACAACTGAAGCGCCCGCAAAGCTACGGTTCAGCACGTTTGCGGTGCCTTTGGTGGCATAGAGGTCGTATCCGAGCACCGCAAGGTCTATCGCAAGATCCACCATCTCGTTTTTGTCGTTATCGGCGACTGAGAATATCACCGCGCCGCGCTCGGGCAGGGTAAGCCCCGCAGCCAAAAGTCCTTTGTACAGTGCTTCGGGCAGATTGCGACCCAAACCCAGCACTTCGCCTGTAGATTTCATCTCGGGTCCGAGGGTAATTTCCACGTCGGGCAGTTTGTCTAAGGAGAACACCGGAACCTTGACAGCAACGTAGTCAGAGTCTGGCGCTAGCCCTGTGCCAAAGCCCATCCCTGCTATGCGTTCGCCCAGCATCGCCCGAGTTGCAACCTCCGGCAGGGGTATGCCGGTCACCTTGCTTATGTACGGCACTGTGCGCGAGGAACGGGGATTGACCTCTATCACGTAGACGTTATCGTCGTGCAGTATGTACTGGATATTCACGACTCCCTTGACGTGCAGCGCATCCGCCAACTTTTTCGACGCTTCTATCAGCTTACTTCTCATTTTGCCGGAAATGCCCTTTGCGGGGTATACGGAAATCGAGTCGCCCGAGTGCACCCCGGCGCGTTCGACGTGCTCCATAATTCCGGGAATCAAGAGGTCGTATCCGTCGTAGACGGCATCCACCTCCACCTCTTTGCCCATCAGATATTTATCTATCAGCACGGGGTGTTCTTGCTTTTCGCGACCGATAATGTCCATAAACTCGATGATGCCCTGCTCGCTATAGGCGAGGGTCATGCCCTGACCGCCGAGCACATAGGACGGACGGACAAGCACGGGGTACCCCAGTTCTTCCGCCGCTTTGAGCGCTTCTTCTTTGGTGAAAACAGTGTAACCCTTGGGTCTATTTAATCCGACCTCCTCAAGAAGGTCGTCGAACCGCTCGCGATCCTCGGCAGCGTCGATGTCCGCAAGGTCGGTGCCGAAGAGCTTGTAGCCCGCGTTCGTCACCGGTTTGGCGAGTTTTATGGCAGTCTGACCACCGAACTGGACGACCACGCCCTCGGGCTGTTCGCGCTCGAGAACGTTCAAAACTTCTTCCGGAGTGAGCGGCTCAAAGTAGAGCGTGTCGACCGTATCGTAGTCTGTGGAAACCGTTTCGGGATTGTTATTTATCATTATTGTGTGGAAGCCCTGCTCTTTGAGTGCCCAGGCGCAGTGCACGCAGCAATAATCGAACTCGACGCCCTGACCGATGCGTATCGGGCCGGAGCCCAGCACCACAGCGGTATTTTTCCGCGGCACGTGCTGTTCGCCCTCTTGGCCGTATACCGAATAGAGGTAATCCCCTAGCCCGCCCGGCGAGTGCGGGCAGGTATCTACAATTTTGAATTTGGGAGTCACGCCCAGGGCTTTGCGCTTTGCTCTCACTTCGGCTTCGGTAATGCCCGTCAAGGTAGCGATAGCAAAGTCGGAAACACCGTGAATCTTTGCATCCAGCAGCAGCTCTTTGCTCAAACCGTCCGCACTGGCTTTTTTAATAGATTCTTCCATTTCGCACATGTTTTTAATGCGCTCAAGGAACCACCAGTCTATTTTGGTGGCTTCGTATATTTCCGAAAGGGGCACATCCCTGCAGATGGATTCGAATACGAAGAACACCCTCTCATCGCCCTGGTAGCGTAGCATCTTAGCTACTTCCTCGTCAGAAAGCGCCATGAGGCGCGCTGACCTTAGTGTGTAAGCATTTAGTTCCAAAGAGCGTAGTGCCTTAAGGAAGGCGGCTTCGAAGGTTTCGCCTATGGCCATGACCTCGCCCGTCGCCTTCATCTTGGTGCCTATGTGCTTGTCGGCGGCGGTGAACTTGTCGAACGGCCAGCGGGGCATCTTGAGCACCGTATAATCGACCTGCGGTTCGAACAGCGCGTGTGCTTTGTTTCTGCCGAGGAGTATTTCGTCTAAGCGATAACCAAGGGCGATCTTTGTTGCAACTCGGGCTATCGGGTAACTGGTCGCCTTGGAAGCGAGGGCAGACGAGCGCGAAAGCCTTGGGTTTACCTCGATGAGGAAGTACTCCATAGAGTTTGGTTTTAGAGCGAACTGGACATTGCAGCCACCCTCTATTCCCAACTCGCGGATTATTCTTATCGCTGAGTCGCGCAGCATAGAAAGCTGTTCGTGAGTAAGGCTTTTGCAGGGGGCGACGACGATGGAGTCGCCGGTATGAATACCGACGGGGTCGACGTTTTCCATGTTGCAGATGGAGAGGGCGTTGTCTGCCGAGTCCCTTATTACTTCGAACTCGATCTCCTTCCAGCCTGCTATCGAGCGCTCTATGAGGCACTGATGCGCGCGGCTGCTCTTTAACCCGCCATGGCATACTTCGCGCAGCTCGGCTTCATCATCCGCTATGCCGCCGCCCGTCCCGCCGAGGGTATACGCGGGGCGAACTATCACAGGGTATCCAATTTCGTTCGCAAACTCGACTGCCTGGTCTTCGTTGTGCACGATGACGTTATCCACCACCGGCTCGCCGATTTTGTTCATCGTATCCCTGAACGCTTCCCTATCCTCCGCCTTGAATATGGCTTCGGCAGAGGTTCCGATGAGCTTGACTCCCATGCTCTCGAGGTATCCGCCCTCGTGAAGCTCCATGGCGAGGTTTAGCCCTGTCTGCCCGCCGAGGGTTGGGAGCAGGCTGTCCGGACGCTCCTTTTCGATGATTCTGCGCACGGTTGCGGCGTC
>CALNBC010000247.1 GCA_937874755.1 uncultured Clostridia bacterium | reverse complement strand
CCTTGTCGGTGTATGGCTTATAGAACTCTCATATCTCCCGAGATGGTTAGAGAATACTATAAGCCATACACCGACAAGGCGGCGGGAGCAGCGCTCCGTAGCGCATTAAGGGCGTTTGACGAGGAAGATGTCATGCCCACGTTGCGCGACATTGAAAACGATGTTCTCATTGTATGGGGGGTTGACGATCGTTGGAGAGAAGTGTCCTCTGCCGAAGTATTCCACATCGCCTTACCAAACGCGCAGTTCGCGCTGATTCGCAATTGCGGGCACATTCTACACGAGGAAAAGCCCGAAAGATTCCTTGAATACGCGTTGGACTTCCTTGAACACGGAATAGACAAATCCGGGAATGAATGATCATTCCCCCAAGTAGTCTTATCGGAAGGAATTATAAATGCCAGCTACTATGACTACCGACTCAGCTACCACGGTTGAAAATATCCCCTTCTTTCAAGGCGTATGGGACTATATCGTTAAGTTGGTCGAAGATATTGTCGCATACTTGCCGACCCTGGTGGTCGACCTTCTTATTTGTGTGCTGATTTGGCTAGCTGCGCGCTTTTTGATTACACGCATCACAAATTATACTACGAGAATATTGAAGGAAGCCAAGGTAAAGAAAGCAAACTCCATCGGAGACATACGCCGGGCAAAAAGCATCGCGACCCTGATAAGATCCTCCTCTCGTTATCTTATATATTTTGTCGCTATACTAGCGATGCTGTCTGTGCTCGGATTGGGCGATACAACCGCACTTCTGGCCAGTGCTGGGATTGGTAGCATCGCAATCGGCTTTGGCGCTCAGAGCCTTGTAAAGGACGTTATCGCCGGAATATTTATGGTGTTTGAAAACCAGTATTCTGTGGGCGATTATGTTAAGATAAAAGCTGATGGCGGCGAAGTGGACGGAACCGTCGAAGCAATTGCAATGCGTGTTACGTATATTCGAAACTATTATGGCCAGCAGTTCATAATACCAAACGGGTCTATTCATATGGTGGTGAACAGCACTAGGGGCGATTTCTTGGCATTGGTGGAGGTTCCCGTTTCATATGAAGAAAATACTCGCCGTGTTTGTGATATAGCCCTTGAGGCTGCCAAAATGTGTGCCAAACAGATGCCCGAACACGCCCTAAGCGAGCCCGTTATGGTCGGAATCGTTGCATTAAATGAAAGCAATATGACTATTAGAATAACATGCGAATGCGTTGCGCTAAAACAATGGGAATTTGAGCGTAAGATGCGCCTTGCAATCAAAGAAGCTTTCGACGAAAATGGAATCAAAATGCCTTATCAGAAGGTCGATATAGTCAATGAACATAAAGGCTCAGAAAATAGCAAAACTTAAGATATAATGTGCTCATGCATAAATGATTGATATTCGGATGGTAGTTATGATTGAGAATTTTAACCTAGGCGATACAGTAAAGATGAAGAAACCCCATCCCTGTGGGAGCAGCGAATGGGTCATCACACGTACAGGAGCCGACATTAAGATAAAATGCCTTGGTTGCGGGCGCATAGTAATGCTCGACCGAGAGCTTTTTTTAAAGAGAGCAGCAAAAATAACTGTGAGAGCGAACAAACCTAAGGAAGAGCTGAATGACAAATAACGCTGACAGCGCGATAATACGTGCGATGCGAAAGAGCGCAGAAAGACAGAATGATATCGAACCCGCATATAAAAGGAACTACAATCGGGGTACGACTCTCTGGTTGATATTTGTGTTCATTGTAGCAATGGCACTACGAGGATACGTTTTTCAAAACACCCGCGTCGACGGCGCGTCAATGTATCCAAATTTCTACACGAACGAGCAAGTATTTGTAGAGAAACTATCATTTATTATTCATGAACCTAAAAGGGGGGAAGTAATAATTTGCCGTTATTCCGATTATGGCAGTGCTGTTATAAAGCGAGTAATCGGTCTACCCGGAGAAACGGTCGAAATCAGCGATGGAAAGACCTATATTAACGGTGAAGCGCTAAACGAATCGTCTTACTGGAACGATTATATTCTAGGCGATATGCCACCTTTGCTTGTCCCC
>CALNBC010000246.1 GCA_937874755.1 uncultured Clostridia bacterium | reverse complement strand
GGCATACCGTTTGTGATGCCGCCGAGTATGCCGCCGGAGTCGTTCTTGGTGGTCTTTATTTCTCCTTTATCGTCTATGCAAAAGGGGTCGTTGTTATCGCTGCCGCGCTTTCTTGCGCTTTCAAAACCCGCGCCGAACTCTATCCCCTTAACCGCAGGTATGCCGAATATCGCCCCTGCGAGCCTGTTTTCCACGCCCTCGAACATGGGCGAGCCTATCCCGGCGGGCAGCCCGATGGCGGCGCATTCGACTACCCCGCCGATTGAATCCGCGTCCTTTGCCGCCTCGGCAATCGCCGCCTGCATCGCTGTTGCGCGTTCGTCGTCTATCGCGGGGAATTCCTTGTTCGCAATTTGTGCAAATAGTTCGCCGCCCGGGTAAAGGGGAAAGGGCGCGTCCTTTACTCCGCCGACCTCGAGCAAGTGCGCCCCGACAAATATACCCCTTCGGGCGAGCAGCTGCTTGGCTATTCCTCCGGCGATGCAAAGAGGCGCGGTCAGCCTGCCGGAAAAATGCCCGCCGCCGCGCATATCCGCGCCGCCCCCCCACTTGACGAAAGCCGTGTAATCCGCGTGGGAAGGCCGTGGGACTGTGGAGAGGGCTTCATAATCCTTTGGGCGGGCATCTGCATTTTCGATGATTGCGCAAAGGGGACTGCCGCTGGTCTTCCCGTCCACAAGACCAGCAAGGAACACCGGAACGTCGTCCTCCTTGCGCTTGGTGGCGAGTACGCCACCAGGTTTTCTGCGGTTCATGAACGCGAGCAGCTCGGCTTCGTCTATTTCTTCGCCCGCAGGCAGGTTATCTATAACTACACCTATTGCCTTGCCGTGGGACTGACCGAACACGCTTACCCTTATGTTTTTGCCGAATTCAGACGACATCTACTTTCCCTCCCAGCTTTGCGAAATCCTCATAGAAGCTCGGGTACGACTTCGCCGCCGCTCCCGCATCGGTTATGATTACGGGCGCTTTGCAGTAAGTTCCCGCGATTGCCGCCGCCATGGCTGTTCGGTGGTCGTGGAAGCTGTCCACTGCACCCCCTGCCAGCGCTGTTCCGCGGACTATAAGCGCGTCGGGGAGTTCTGTTGCATTTCCTCCCAGAGCGTTTAGCATGGCAGCGGTGGAATTCAGGCGGTCGCTTTCCTTTAGTCGAAGGCGCGATGCGTTGATAAACCGGGTCTCCCCTTCCGAAAAGGCAGCGACCACGGCGAGCGCGGGCAAAAGGTCGGGGGTTTCGGCTATGTCTATCTCGCACCCGACGAGGCGCAAGCTCTTAACGGCTATTGCACCTTTAGATTCGGTTATATCCGCGCCGAATTTACGAAGGAACTCTAATATGCGCCTGTCACCCTGGGGTGAATCCGCGTTAAGACCGGTAAGTGTTATGTTGCCGCCTATCGCGCCTGCGCAAAGGAAGAACGCTGCATTGGACCAGTCACCGTCGACATCCACCCTAATAGGAGAGCGATAACGCTGATTGCCTTTTATAAAGAAGCCGTTCTTTGTTCGCTCTATATTTACCCCAAAGCACCCCAATGAATTGAGAGTAATATCCACATAGGCGGAGGATTCCAGCCTGGTTGTCAGCGATATTTCGCTGTCCTTAGCTAATAGCGGCAATGCGAGCAGCAGACCCGTGATGTATTGCGAGCTGATATTCCCGGGCAGAACATATTTCCCGCTCAACAGCTTACCGCTTGTTGCAAACGGCAGCTTTTCCTGCGAAAAAGTCACTTCATGTTCCTCCATCGCGCCAATGAGTTGCCCAAGGGGTCTTTCGGGGAGTCTGCCGCTACCGATGAAACCCGCGCTTTCGCACAGCGCTGCTGCTACGGGCAACAGGAACCTTAGCGTAGAGCCGCTTTCCGCGCAGTCCAATAGCGGGGAATCAGCAGGATTCGTTATCGGGGTGATGTGTAAGATTTCGCCGTCTCTTTCAATTTTCGCGCCGAGGGAGCGCAAGCACCCGATGGTGGCGTCGATATCCTCGGAGGTACGGGGCAGGGAAAGCTCGGTTTGTGCATCCGCCAGCGCGGAGCAAATCAGCAGCCTATGGGCGTCCGATTTGGAGGGTATCGCGGTTATCTTTCCGCGAAGGGGCGAAGGCGTGACTTTGACGTTCATTCTTAACCCTCCAATCCAGCTTCGATTATGGGTAGTAGTTCTTCAATCGGTACGGTTTCTAACGTACACTCACCTATTCGCCTCGGCATAACGAGGGTAATGGAGTTGCCTGCGCGCTTTTTGTCGTGCAGCGCGGCATCCGCAAGCGCTATTGCGGAAAAATCCGTGTGGGTAGGCAGCCCGTTTACTTCCAGCACTTTTATAATTCGCCTTGCGCTCTCGGCATCACAACAGCCATACGATGCGGCGGAGCGCGCTATTACGGCCGTTCCAATCGCCACGGCTTGCCCGTGGGGAATGGAATAGCCGCTGCATTTTTCTACCGCATGTCCTACTGTATGCCCCAAGTTGAGCGTCTTTCTAGCGCCGTTTTCGAACTCGTCCTGCTCCACCACCTTGCCTTTGAAGGTGACGCAACGGGCGATTATCTCGGCAATGTTTTCCCGCGCTCTGCCGTTTTCAAGTAGTGTAAAGAGTTCCTCGCCTTCTAGTATTCCGGTCTTGATCGCCTCGGCAACGCCGCAGGCGAACCCCCCTTCGGGCAAGGTGTTCATGCAGTTCGTGTCGCAAATTACCGCAGAAGGCTGCAGGAACAGCCCCGCGAGGTTTTTCCCGGCGCGAAGGTCTATTGCGGTTTTACCGCCGACCGACGAATCGACGGCGGCAAGCAGCGTCGTCGGGATTTGGGCATATTTTATTCCCCTCAAATAACAACCTGCGGCGAATCCCGCCAAATCGCCCACGACTCCGCCGCCCAGGGCGACGACGCAGTCCGTCCTCGTCAGCTGGTTTTCTGCCAGAAATTCGAGCAGGTCTGAAAGAACAGCCATGTTCTTTGACCGCTCGCCCGCGGGAAAAGCAAATGAACTGACGGCAAAACCCGCCCCCGCAAGGCTCTTTTGCACCTCGGCTAGGTAGAGTTTTTCCACTGTGCTGTCCGTCACTACTGCCGCGTGGCAAACTCCAAGTGCAGAGTGCAGTATACCGCCGCATTCGGAAAGCAGACCCTTGCCTATGGTAACGTCGTAGCTCTTGCTGGCGTTTATTCGAACGGTTCGCACATCCAAATCAGTTTCCCCCCGCCTCTGCTTTTTTCTCACGACCCTCGCGCAAGAGCGCGCGAATCTTTGACTCGTCCCCTTCTTTCAGCGCGATAAGGTACTCGTTCAGATTACCGATAAATAGCTCGAGCTGCTCGATGAGGTTATCCGAATTGTCCATAAAGAGTTCGGTCCACATATTTTCGTCTAGTCTCGCGACCCTGGTCATATCCCTATAACTCCCCGCGGAATACCCGCGCCGTTGCTTCGCTTCCGGCGATTTGATGTACGCGCTGGAAGCAATGTGTGCCAACTGGGAGGTGAAAGCGATTATCCTGTCGTGCTCGCTCGGGGTGGAAAAAGTGAGTCCCGCGAAGCCTATATCCAAAAAGAAGTGCTTGATGGTTTCGAGCATCGAAATGTCTGTGCACTCGTTTGGGGTGAGTATCATGTACGCTCCCACAAAGAGGTCGTCCGTCGAGTTGACGAAGCCGCTGCGCTCCTTCCCGGCCATCGGGTGGCCGCCTATGTACGAAAAGCCATACTCGTCGGCGATGGGCGCAATTCTGTCACACACCGCGCGTTTGACTCCGCAAAGGTCGATGACTATCGCTTTTTTGGATATTGCCGATGCGTTTTCTTCCACCCAATTTACGGCGGCGTTTGGTCTTATCGCGAGGAGGATTATGTCGCACCCGCCTATGGATTCATCCGTAAGCGGGGCGTCTATCGCGCCGCTCATTCTGGCAAAGGTCATGGTTTCGGCGTCTGTGTCTATGCCGAAGACGGTGTGCAGCGTGCGGTTTTTGACGCTCTTCGCCATGGAGCCGCCGATAAGCCCAAGGCCGACAATTCCGACGTTCATATTCAGTCCTCCGCGTCCTTAAGGAAATCATGTAGAGCAAACATTTTTTTTGCAAGCTTATCGAAAGCTTCGGGCTTTAGGGACTGGGGACCGTCGCAAAGGGCGCAGGCAGGGTCGTTGTGCACCTCGATGAGCAGACCATCTGCACCGGCGGCGATTGCCGCCAAAGCCATGGGCGGCACAAGCCCAGATTTGCCCGTCGCGTGGCTCGGGTCGACGATTACCGGCAGATGCGAAAGCTGGTGAAGAATCGGAACGGAGGCGAGGTCGAGTATATTCCTTGTGTACGTTTCGAAGGTGCGGATGCCGCGCTCGCAGAGTATCACGTTTTCGTTCCCCTCGGACATAACGTATTCTGCACTCATCAGCAGTTCTTCATAAGTTGAGGAAAGCCCCCTCTTTATCATGACCGGTTTTTTCTGGCTGCCAAGTTCCTTGAGCAGGTTGAAATTCTGCATGTTTCGTGCCCCAACCTGGATGACGTCCACATCGTCGAAAAGCGGCAGCTGAGAAACATCCATCACCTCGGAGACTATGGGCAGCCCCGTCTCCTTCTTAGCGAGGGAAAGCAGCTTTAAACCATCTGCCCCAAGTCCTTGGAAGGAGTAGGGCGAAGTCCTAGGCTTGAATGCACCGCCGCGCAGCAAAGTCGCGCCGCTCGCCTTGACCGCCTTCGCCACCGTGACGACCTGCTCTTCCGTTTCGACGGAGCAAGGTCCCGCCATGACAGTGAGCTCTCCGCCACCTATACGGGTGTTGCCGACTTCGATTACGGTGTCGTTCGGGTGGAATTTGCGGTTGGCGTTTTTGTACGGTTCCTGAATGCGCCTGACGCCCTCTACGATGTCCAAAGCAGAAATCAGGTCGATGTCCAGCTGGGATGTGTCCCCCACAAGACCGAGTATCGTGTGAGTCAGACCGACGCTGGTGTGAATCTGTATTCCCTTGCTCTGTAGCCAGTCTATTAGGTTTTCAAGCTGAGCCCTGTTGGGATTTTGCTTAAGAATGACTATCATGATTTATGCCCTCCGTTTAGTACAAAAAAACCGCAGCCGGTTTGGCCGCGGTTCTGATGCAAAATTGCCTAATCAGATTCTTATACACGCGCTGTTAGCCAAACCGAAAATAGCCTTACCAAAATAAAAGTAGGTAAAGCTAAAGTAACGGTAATCGGATGCGCGTTTGAAGCTTGCCATAAAAGGCTCCTTCTGATTCTGTGATGCAAAGACCATAACACGGGACGCTATAAAAAGCAAGTGCCAATTTGATGCTTTAGTACATTTGTGTGAAGCACCGTTTCGACAAAGTGTTATCTTAATCGCACTGTTAATATCGCATTGTTAAGGGCGGTGAACGCACAAAACCGGCGGTTTAACCTCCCAAGATATCTTCCCCGGGACCGTACTCCAAAGCAATGTCAAAAGCCGTATCTCCTGCGACCATGACCGTTTCACCATGCACTATACTATGCACTATATCGAATGCCGGGTTAAAGCTCTCTTTCATTCAAATATACATTCGGCTTCATTTCCTAGTCCATGTGTCTGTTGAGCATTTCGTTCTGCTTCCCTGAATTGGCGTAATCCAGTACATCATCGGGATATCCCGGAAGTCGCTTCCACACGCCTTCGATAACCGCGTTCATGCCTTCCGCATTGTACAGGTGGATGGTCACTCTCAGCTGCGTCGCAGTCATAGTCGGGTCGGGGTCGACATGTATGACATAGTTGAGCTCGGCGTTTGAAGCCGATGTTCCGGGACCCGAATAATCGACCTTTTCGCCCTGCGCACCCCGGGCATGAGCTTCGAGGTAAACCGATTTGCCCAAGGCGACAAAGCTGCCTTCATCTGCGAGAGCTGCCTGCACAGGCGAAACAGATTCTCCCGACCCGCCGGGAATATTGTAGTCCTTGAACGGGTCGCGCTCGAAGCCGTCCAGCAGGTTCATGGTCAAATTGTCGCTTATGGCTTCGCCACCCGCGTCAAACTGCAGGGATATGGGGGCATCGCCGATCATATCGGTTATGAACTCTGAAGCGTCAATCGTAGCGTTCATCCAGAATGAGCCGGTATACATACCCGACGCTGTGCGGTTGTCGTTCGAGTCGACTTTGTCGAGGTACATCTCGCACTCGTAATTGACGTAGTAACCGGGCGCAAGCTCCTGCTGCCAGGTGCCTGATGCTTCGATGACGTAAATGCTCGGGTCGTAGGGGGAAGTTCTATCTGATTCTTCAGTCGGTTGTTCCGGCGGTTTCTGCTCGCCGCCCGCCTCCCCACTCTGGTCGCTGCCCCCGGGGAGAATAACCGGCGATTCGGGTGGTTGTGACTGCGAAGGCGACGGGGCAGCAGCAACAGAATTGCCATTGTTGCACGCGAAGAGCAACAGCGACAGCGCAATCAGCACAGCGATAACAAGAGTATTTTTCATAACTAACAGCTCCTTTGAAACGCTTATTTGGAACAGGTTGTAAGGTGAATAGCGAAATGATTCGGCAATCGGCCTTTGGGCTTCGATTCGTCGGTTATTGGTTATTCTTATCCCTATTTCCTTGAGACTCGCGATTTCATGATTTGAGTTGTTAAGTTGTTGCTTGATATAAGTTGCTGTTATATTTGATGTTATTATACTTTCACTATATATGTGTGCGCAATATGTATGCGCAATATTTTTGCCGGGAGCGAGAATCCTGCATTATATTGTCTTGAAGTTGTTAAATCCATTTATCTATCCTGCGGCTGTGCGAGTTTTGCTTCTTCGGCGCGTTTGCCGGATGCCCGCCCAAGTTTGTGTATATATTATTCCCTGCGTATTATCGGGAAACGAATGCTTTGATTATCATCAGCGCTATTCCGATGATTAGCACGACAATCCACCCTTTTCCGCCTCCGCTTTTATTTCCGCCGCCGTTGCTTCCACCGCTCGTCCGTTTATAGGCGTAATACTTGTTTACATTTTCCTGTGCCGAAGATTTGGGGTCGAATCCTCCGCCCGAGTTGATAGCATACATGATTTTTCCCTCTTTTCTCACGCAATGTACTATAGTATAATAAATAATAACAAAATAAAATGCTCTCAACGCTCTCTAAGAGTATCTTACAATGTCTATCGCACAAATTAAAGGACAACCGCATGATTTGGTTAATTAATTCCTTTTGAAACTGTTCGAATGATTATATTGCGTTGCCTTGACAAGAGAGTATCACTAAAGTATAATTAAAAAATATAACTTGGATAAAAGTAGTGCGTTGTACATGCAAGGGGTTGAGTTTAATGACCGAATGGTTGCTTAGTCATTTCGTAAAAGATTATAAAAACACGCAGGACGCAAAAGTGCGCACTGCTGCAGGAGGGCTCGCGGGGCGAGTGGGCATCTTTTGCAACCTCTTGTTGGTCGTTGGAAAGCTGTTCGCAGGATTTCTTACGGGCAGCGTCGCCATTATGGCAGACGGCTTAAATAACCTATCTGATGCCGCAAGCTCCATTATCACCCTAATCGGTTTTAAGTTTGCTTCGAAGGAAGCAGACAAAGAGCACCCCTTTGGGCATGCACGCATCGAATATCTGGCGGGACTCACTGTGGCGGTGCTCGTTCTGGTAATGGGCATCGAGTTGGGCAAGAGCAGCATAGATAAAATCATCAACCCTACCCCCGTTTCTTTCGGATGGGTGAGCTTGCTTATATTGTTCGCGTCTATACTGGTTAAGGCGTGGATGGCGGCATTCAACCGCAACGTCGGTCAGCGGATAAATTCATCTTCGCTGAGGGCCGCCAGCGTCGACAGCCGGAACGACGTCATAACGACGGCGGCAGTGTTGCTTGGTGCGCTTATAACACATTTTTCGGGTGTTAACCTCGATGGATGGATTGGGCTTGGCGTGGCTGTATTTATATTTTATAGCGGTATAAATCTCATCAAAGAAACCTTGAATCCCTTGCTAGGCGAAGCGCCCGACCCCGAGTTCGTGCAGTACGCCGTTGAAAAAATCGAAGGTAATGAAGGGATACTGGGCACGCACGACCTTATTGTGCACGACTATGGTCCAGGTCACCGTTTTGTGAGCGCTCACGTGGAAATGTCCAGCGAGCTTGACCCTGTAGTCGCGCACGACATAATTGACCGCATCGAGAGGGACTTTCTTGACGAGGACAATGTTCATCTGATCATCCACTACGACCCTATCTTGACGGGCGAACAGATGGACGATGCACGCAACTGGATGGAGCAGCAGGTAAAAACCATCGATGACCGCCTGAGCATCCACGACCTTCGCGTCGAGAGCAGTCCAAACTATACCAATTATGTGTTCGATGTACTGGTGCCGCCCGAGTGTGATATGACCGAAAAGAAGTTGCGCCAGCATCTCGATGAATTGGCAAAAACGATGGACCATCCAACCGGCATGATTGCAACGATAGACCACTCCGTCGCGGCAACCCCGAGGTAACCTTCCCGCCATCACCGAATATGCGCGTTTGCCTTTTATCTACCAGGCAAAACCCGCGCAAGTGCGCATCCTGTCATAAACAGATTTTGCCTTTTATTGCCGCCGTCCCCACCCTGAAATCAACATTTTGACAGGGATGAGGACGGCTTTTTTATCTTCGTTTTCTGCTCGGTCTGGAACATTTTAGAGCATAAAATTGACCTAGCGTGGCAAGGCTAATTGCATTGACGTTTTCGGAGGTGCAATATGCAGCCAAACAAGGTTGAGATCTGTGGCGTGGATACTTCCACCCTTCCACTATTGAAACGAGAGCAGATGGAAGCATTGATGACGCGCGTCAAAGCAGGGGACAAGGAGGCTCGGGAGGAATTTGTTTTCGGAAATTTGCGGCTTGTGCTATCGGTAATACAGAGATTTCAAAACCGCGGCGAGCAACTGGACGATATATTCCAAGTCGGCTGCATCGGTCTACTCAAAGCAGTCGACAATTTTGACCCTGAAAATTACAACGTTCGTTTTTCGACTTATGCGGTTCCGATGATTATGGGGGAAATCCGCAGGTTTTTGAGGGACAACAACTCCGTTAGGGTAAGCCGTTCCCTTAGGGATACGGCATATAAAGCCCTTCAGGCGAGAACAAAACTCATGAACACCCAAATGAAGGAGCCTACCATGGCCGAGATAGCCAAAGAGCTTGGCATGGAGGAGGACGACGTTTCCTATGCTCTGGACGCGATACAGGATCCCATATCGCTGTTTGAGCCTATATTCCACGATGGCAGCGACGCGGTGTACGTCATGGATCAGGTCAAGGACACTACCGAATCGGAAGAAAAGTGGCTTTCGGGCATAGCGATTTCCGAAGGGCTGAACAAGCTTACCGAGAGGGAGCAGCGCATATTGCGAATGCGTTTTTTGGATGGACGCACCCAAATGGAGGTAGCTAACGAAATAGGTATTTCGCACAGCGAAATGCAACTCACATTCCCCCGAGGCAGGAGCGGCGCAAATTTGAAGTGTTCGGCGGTGCTTCACGCCGTGCTTTAAGCTCCTTATAATTATACCTAATAATCTCAAGCAATAACCGCGAGAAAGTCCGCGGTTATACTTAGTTATATCAATACGTTGACTTTGACGCTTTCAAAATGCTACAATTGACAAATCGCGCAACTGATGCGAATAAAAAAACAAGGAGGTCTTCTTATGGAACGCAGCTTCTCAATGGAAATCCTCGACATTTTGGCTCAGGATGCCCGTACGCCTGCGGCAATAATAGCACAGATGCTCAATTCGAGCGAGGAGACCGTCAAAGCAGAAATCAAGCGCATGGAAGATGAGAAAATACTCCTGCGTTACAGCACTGTTATCGATGAAGAAAAAACCGAGTCTGAATCCACCATCCACGCACTTATAGAAGTTAAGGTCACGCCCCAATACCGCCAGGGATACGAAGCTATAGCGGAACAGATTTCCCGCTACCCAGAAGTTCGGGCGTGCTACCTCATGAGCGGCAGCTATGACTTCATGGTACTTGTAGACGGCCCCAACCTTCGCAGGGTATCGCAGTTTGTAACCGAAAAATTATCCGTCCTTAATGGTGTAATCAGCACAGGCACCCACTTTGTTCTGCGCAAATACAAAGATAATCATGTCGTCATGCCCAGCAGCAGGGACGATCACAGGCAGGTGGTCACACCGTGAATTACGACCGCATTTTAAATCCGACTGTAGTCGGCATTCCGCCATCGGGAATCCGCCGTTTCTTCGACATTGCTGCCGAGATGAAGGACTGCATAAGCCTAGGCGTGGGCGAGCCTGATTTCGTGACGCCCTGGAATATCCGCGAGTCGGGCATAAAATCCCTTAAGGACGGCATCACCTGCTACTCCTCCAACTCGGGGTTGCTTGAACTGCGAGAGCTTGTGTGCAGGTATTACAGCGAACGCTTCGGCGTCTATTACACTCCCAGCCAATCCGTCATGACAGTGGGCGCCAGCGAGGGCATCGACCTAGCCATGCGCGCTATAGTGACACCGGGCGACGAGGTTCTGATACCCGAGCCTTCTTACGTTTCCTATATGCCCTGCGTGCGGCTTTCCGGCGGCGTAGCAGTGCCTCTGCGCGCCACCGCGGACAACAGCTTCAAGCTGACGGCGGAAGTAGTCAAAGCCGCCATAACTGAGCGCACAAAGGCGCTGATTCTCCCCTTCCCCAACAACCCCACAGGCGGCATAATGACGAGGGAAGAACTTGTCGAAATGTCCAAGGCACTCGAGGGGACGGATATAATCGTCGTTTCGGACGAGATTTACGCGGAGCTGACATACAAGGGAGTACACTGCGCCTTCGCTTCTATTCCGGATATGTACGAGCGCACTATTACCATTAACGGTTTTTCTAAGGCATTTGCTATGACCGGCTGGCGCTTGGGATACGTTTTGGCTCCAGAGCCGCTACTGCAGCAGATGCTCAAGATTCATCAATTCACCATGCTCTGCGCCCCTATAACCAGTCAAATGGCTGCTATCGAAGCGCTGAAGCACGGATTCGACTCCGATTTTTCAGACGTGCGCGCCATGCGCAGGGAGTACAATCGCCGCAGGAACTTTGTAGTTCACCAGTTCAACGAGATGGGATTAGAATGCTTCGACCCATTAGGCGCGTTTTACGCCTTCCCCAGAATCTCAAAGACCGGTTTGGACTCCGAAACATTCTGCACCCGATTGCTCATGGAAAAGAAGGTGGCAGTGGTTCCCGGCACCGCTTTTGGCGCATCGGGAGAGGGCTTTGTCCGCGCGACGTACGCCACATCGATGGACAACCTTATCGAGGCCTGCAAACGCATAAAGGAATTTGTCGATTCCGTCGTTTGATTTGTTTCTCGGGTATAATGCATAACATTAAGCCCTGCGGACGAACCGCAGGGCTTTTTTAGGTAATCGCAGAATAGCCTTTGCTCAAATAATAACTGTACAAAAAAACGGGCGATGCTGCCCGTTTTTTGCTTAATCTGAAACGAGGGTTACTTACGCAGTCCCAGCTCCGCCATGAGGGCGCGATAACGCTCGATGTCTTTATCCTTGAGGTAGCTCTGAAGTCCGCGGCGTTGGCCGACCATCTTGAGAAGGCCGCGGCGGGAGTGGTGATCCTTTTTGTGTTCTTTAAGGTGCTCGTTGAGGTGATTGATGCGGTAGGTTAGAAGGGCAATCTGCACTTCGGGAGAGCCTGTGTCACCTTCGTGGGTTGCGTACTTGGCGATGATTTCGGATTTTTCCATGACAAAATTCCTCCTTGATGAATGTATCTCCGCATGCTGCGTACGGCGTCGGAGCGTCGCCAAACGAAGCGATGGGATAGTAGCGTCGGCTACTTGCCGACTAGGGTTATCATATCACATGAAAAACGGGATGTAAACGGTAGACAACCTATTTTGCACTGTATGCCGCGAGGGTTTTTTTGGCAAAAGTCAGGTCTTTGCCAATTTGCTCCGCAAGCGCCTCTTTGCTTTGGAAACGACGCTCTGCGCGTATAAAGTCGATGAGCTTGACAGTAAGCTTTTTCCCGTACAGTTCTTCCCCTGAATGGTCGATGAGGTGGGATTCGATCGTTATCACCGGGGTTTCGCTTTCGTCCACCGTAGGGCGAACGCCAATGTTTATGACGGCGTCCCTAGTGATTCCGTCGTATTCGGTTACAGCGGAGTATACTCCAAAGGGCGGCAGTATTTTTCCTGCGGGAATTATGTTGGCCGTCGGATACCCAAGCGTATGCCCTATGTGTTTCCTCGGCTGGACGATGCCTGTGTAAAAAAACGGTGCAGTGAGCATCTCGTTCGCGCAGGATATATCCCCGCGGAGTATGGACTGCCTTATCCTAGTGCTGGAAACCGGTTTCCCGCGGAATATTACCGGTTCGAGTATGCTGACTCGAAAACCCCTGCGCTCGCCTTCTTTGATTAGAAATTCAGCGTTGCCCGCTCTGTCCTTGCCAAATCGGTAGTTGAAGCCCGCCACAATGCCCAGCAAATCGTATTTTTCGGTCAGTAGCTCGAGGTAATTTTCGGGCGAAGTATGGGCGATTTCTATGGTGAAAGGCTCCATGTCCACTGTGAGCCCGAGGGATTCAATCAATTCTTTTTTTTCCTCCGGCAAAGTCAAAACCGGAGGTGATTTCTTGAAAACGGTTTGAGGGTTGTTGGAAAATGTTTGTGCCACCGGAATGGCGCCTAACTCTTCTGCCATCCTCTTTGCTTCAAAAAGCAGCTTTCTGTGACCCATGTGAACTCCGTCGAACATCCCCAGTGCCACTACAGCGCTTGTCTTTCGCATCTGCTCGCATTCCTCCGTCAATCTTTGTAAAGCATTGTTCTAATGCGCAGCGTACTTTCGTCGTATTCCCCTATTCCAAAAAACCTTCCGGCGCAGTAAACGCGAAGGGAAACGCCCGTTTGCGGTTTGTTTTGCACCATGCTGCAGGGCGCGGGATTGCCGTTTTTCAGCTTGTCGAACCATGCATCCGCTATTTGTGCCTCTGGAAGAAAACCCACGGCTTCATCCATGGAAGTGAGCAGCATTTGTGCCTCTTCTGATTCGGAACACTCGGTCAATTCTTGTAGGGTGACCGCCTTTTCTATCCCGAAGCTGCCCGAGCGAGTCCTGAGCAGAAATGACATGTATGCCGGAACCTTGAGGGCTTTCCCGATATCCTCGCACAGGGTGCGGATATACGTCCCTCTGGAACAGCCTATATCGATAAGAAAGCTCTGCGGCCCTGTTTGGTCGACCAGTTCCAAAGAGCTGATGGCGACCTCCCTCTCCTTGCCGGACAAGTCTGCTGCTACGCCCTTTCGAGCGAGCTCGTAAAGCTTTTTCCCGTCTTGCTTGATTGCGGAATACATCGGGGGAAGTTGCATCTGCTTGCCGCGAAATTGAGGCAATACGCCTTTTAGTTCCTCTTTGGTGATGTTCGTTGGGGACACGCGCATTATTTTGCCGTAAGCATCCAGAGTGTCCGTCGAAATGCCAAAGGTGATTTCTGCCCGATACTCCTTTTCCTTTTCGGTGAGATAATCGAACAGCCTCGTCGCTTTTCCTACGCATATAGGCAGCACGCCCGCCGCCCCCGGATCAAGCGTGCCCGCATGCCCCACTCTTTTTTCATGAAGCAGCCGCCTGACATCGACTACCGCATTGCTGCTCGTCATACCCGGCGGCTTAAGCAGGTTCAACACTCCGTCCAACTAGTTATCCTCTGACGCTTCCTGCAATAGAGCGTCCTTAATCGCAGCAATTGCCTCATTGAGCGTTCCATTTACCTTTGCACCCGCAGCATGCTTATGCCCGCCGCCTGCGAACCTCTGCGCGACTTTTGAAACGTCCAAATACTTCTGGGAGCGCAAGCTCACCTTGAAAACCCCCGGCTCCACTTCCCGCAAAAAGGCGGAAGCCTCGACGGTGTCTATATCCCTGAGGAAATCTGCCGCGCCTTCGCAGTCCGCGTCGCTCGCCCCTATACGCTGCATATCGCTCAATTCGACGCCCGAAACCGCGATGGTGTCATTTCCGAAGAGCTGCATTCGCTTGGCGCATAGACCGATGACTTTTGCCCGCGCCGCAGTGCGTTCCCGAAAAAGGCTATGTGCAACCTCGCTAAGGTCGAACCCCGTTTCCAGCAGTTCGGCGGCAAGGCGGAACGCCTGAGGAGTCGTATTGCTGTAGTTAAAATTGCCAGTGTCAGTGGAGAGTGCAATGTATGCGGCCAGCCCCATGTTTTTATCCGCTTGCACGCCAAGGGCGCGAATCAGCTCCCAAACAAGGCAAATGGTCGCCGGCGCGGTGGGGTCGACGCAGTTCAGGTCACCAAAGCCGGAATTGGTAGTGTGGTGATCTATGTTAATCCTTTTTTTGCCGGCAATAAACAGAGGATATAGCTTGCCCATTCGCATAACGTCCCCGCAGTCCACCGAGACGGCAGTATAGGGCTCGTCCACCGAAGGTTCCGACTCGAAGCGCTCCTTTAAGGGCAACATGCGGAGCATATAGGGCACCTTGCCTTCACAGGTAATGCGCACTTTTTTGCCTAGCTTCTCCAGCGCCATCGCCAGCGCGGATGCGGAACCGAGCGTGTCCCCATCGGGGGAAATATGGGATATGACGACTATACTGCCGCTCTCTGTGAGCGCGTTTGCGATGCTCTGTATGCTGTCATTCATGGTCGTCGCCGTCTTCGCCGCCATCCCTGCTTACCCCCAAATCCGCCAGCACTTTTGAAATATGGACGCTGTATTCGATGGAATCGTCCATCACGAAGCTCAGATTGGGTATCCTGCGCATGCGAATGCGACCGTTAAGCTCCCTTGCCAGGGCACCAGCGGCGGAGTTAAGCACATCCACGGAAGCGGCTCTTTTGGTTTCGTCTTCGTCAAACAAGGAGACGTAAACCTTCGCGTACTTCTGGTCCTTGGTTATCTCTACTTTTGCAACGGAGCAGAGAGTACTCATTCTGGGGTCCTTTATGGTGTACCTGATAGCATCGCTTAGGGCGCGCTTGAATTCCGCATTGAGTCTTTCGGTGTGTATGGACATCGTTTACCTTTCAGGGCTATTTATCGTTCGATTTCCTCCATGATAAAGGCTTCGAACTGGTCGCCCTCCTTTATATCGTTGAAATTTACAAGTCCTATGCCGCACTCATAACCTGTGGCGACTTCCTTTACGTCGTCCTTGAAGCGGCGCAGGGAGGAAATCTTGTCCTCGGCGATGACGATGCCGTCGCGCACGACGCGTACCTGGGCAGAGCGCGTGACTTTGCCTTCCTGGACGTAGCAACCCGCAATGGCGCCCACTCCGCTGACCTTGAATACGGTTCTGACCTCGCAGCGACCCAGCACGACTTCTTTGTATCGCGGGGCAAGCATACCCTTCATGGCCTTCTCAACGTCTTCTATGGCGTTGTAAATCACGCGGTAAAGGCGTATGTCGACCTTATCCCGCTCGGCGTATTCCCTCGCATTGACGTCTGGTCGTACGTTGAAGCCGACTATGATGGCATTGCTTGCCGCCGCCAGCATGACGTCTGTTTCGGTGATGGCGCCTACGCCGCCGTGTATGCAGCGAACGCGTACTTCGTCGTTTGAAAGCTTCTCGAGGGACTGGGTCACAGCCTCGACAGAACCCTGAACGTCCGCCTTGACGATGATGTTCAAGTTCTTGATTGCACCCTGGGCAATCTGGTTGAACAAATCGTCCAGAGAGACGCGGGCGCTGGTTTGAATCTGCTGGGCTTTGATCTTGTCCTTGCGCTCCTCGGCGACGCTCCTGGAGAGCAAGGACAAGAAAAAAGCCCAGCAGATTCAAACC
>CALNBC010000245.1 GCA_937874755.1 uncultured Clostridia bacterium | reverse complement strand
TACGCGTATAACACTCATGCGCCGACACCACCTATGCGAAAGCCCCGTCACAGGTAGCGGCTGCGACGGGGCTTTCTATTTTTCATGCCGTGAAGGCTTGAAAACTATTTTAGCTGCAAGGCCGCTACCCTCGCTGGCTATATTATAGCATCTTCATCCGGTAGTAGTCGCAGAACGCGCACGCCGAACAGTATTTCTCGCACTTCACATCCTCGCCGTGCCGGTGCTCCACGAAGAACCCCTTGCCGTTGGATTCGCATGCTTTCCGCGCCGTCAGCTCGTCATCGTAGAGCTTCACCGCCGACTTGCGACCCCTCTTCATCAGCGCCCACTTGTCCGGCCGATGCCAACGTTCCTCGTCCGTACACAGCGGCAGCTCGTCATCCGGCAGCTTCTCTGCTTCCTCGATTTCCTCGAAACGGCGCTCAAGCCACGCCATCATATCGGCAACGTCATCGTCGGTGAAGTCCCAGCCAATGCGATACACCGGGTGCTGAGGATAGCTCCGGTCGTGCTCGGCCTTCGATTTCGAGTGGTCTTTGAGCAGCGCCACGATTTCACCGCGCCGCGCGTCGAATCCCATCGAGCGCAGGATGCAGCAATACATGAGCGTCTGCTTGCGATAATCGTCCCAGTCGTCCATGATGACCTTCCAGACGCTTGCCGTCTTCCAGTCCGTGACGGTTCCGGTCGCATCATCGTAAAGGTCGAAGATTCCGCTGAGCGTGTAGCCGTTTGGCATCTCCATCGAGACCCAATTTTCCTTGAGCTGCGTGTCGGTCTCTCGCGAATGTTCAAGGACGCTGTGAACAGCCGTGCCGAAAATCATCCAAACCATGTCCGAAACGTCGCTCGTGATTTCGTCGGCGTGGCGGCGCTGCAAGATGACCTCGCGCGTCCCATTCAGAACGCTGGTGACCGAATAGCGCTTCGGCTTGTACCGGTACTCGCTCGTCACCGCATCCACGAATGGCTGCGGCAGTCCAAGCCCGTTCGTAATCACCATTGTCACACCTCCTTGATTATGATGCCGTGAACGAGCGCCATGAGCTTTTTCTTGAGAAGATACAGGCGCGTCCTGGTCGCAGGCGATTTGACGTCCTCAACGACGTATTCGCCGTCTTCAGCGGAGACGTAGGCGAAGTCCGCAACGTATTTGGTCGGGCGGAACTTCTTCCCGCTGCACTCGAAAGCATGGATAAGCTCGAAAGGCACCTGGCGCTTGAGGTCGATAATCTCCCCCGCACGCTCCATCTCTTCCAGCTCGCGCCACCGTGCCGCTTCCTTCTTGCTGTCGAACGTGATTCCATTGACATCCACCTTGCTGGCGTGGTACTTATTTGCCGGTGCTGCCAAAGCCTTCACCTCCCCTCTCGGAATCCTCCAGATCATCTACCAAGTCAAAATCAACGTACTCGCACGGGACGGTGACAAGCTGCGTAATCTTGTCACCGCGATTGATGCCGTATGCCATGTCGCTGTGGTTATAGAGCTTCACCTTGATTGGGCCTGTATAGCCCTCGTCGATGACGCCCTCGGACGTGATTCCGTGCCTGACGTTCAGGCCCGACTTGCTCTTCAGCATTCCGACGTAGCCATGCGGAAGCTGGATGTGAACGCCAGTGTCGATGACACACGAACCCCTCGCGGGCACAACCGCATCGATTGGCGAGCGAAGGTCAGCCCCCGCGTCCGTATCGTGCGCCCTTACTGGCATGAATGCGCCGAAGTCGAGTCTAATCTTCATCCTTTTCATCCTTTCCGAAGCTGTATCGTGCGTACCTAGTCGGCTGTCCGTAGCGGTTCTTGCCGTGCTCCCGCTCCGTGTGTATGTCATGCCCCTCTCGCCTGAGCCTGCACACAACAGCGGCCAGCCTCGTGATTCCAAGATCGCGGAATGCATCCATCGGCGTGATGCTGCCGAACTCCCTCATGTAGTCGAGCACCATCTGCTTTTGGCTAACCATCGTTGCCCCCTCTCTCTAAACGTAGTTGCGCCCGAATATCCTTATAAAATCGTCAATTGTCCATCCGTAGTGCTCCATGGCCCTCAGCTGCGAAACCTCTTGCAGGTACGTCTCGAACGGTCGGTTGAAGTGAACCCCGTAGCTTGACATGTTGTGTGCTTCGGGTGTGAGGAACACGTACAGGCCGTATTCGATTGACTTCTGGCGATTCGGCCCGTGGAACACCTCGTGGCGCACCAGCCACGGTTCGCGCTCGTCGTACCATTGAATCATGACTCCGTGCCGCTCGTCCCACCATTCGCCGCATCCAAGAACGCTATTCTCTTTCATCCCTCGCCCTCCACGTACTTCAGTCTCGCTATTTCCTCGCGCGTGAGCACCGAGATTCCCTGCGCTTCGCATTCCTCGCGTGCTCCATCAATCAGGCGCGAGAACTCCGACGAGTCCATGTGGCTCGAACCCTTGTATATGCGGTAGTGGGTGAACTTCTTCCCGCCAGCGAAGCCCGAGCCGATTTCCTCGAAGTAACGGAAGTAGCCAGAAACGTCTATGTCGGAACGGACGCTCACGACCTCGTATGGAGCGTGCTCCTTCAGCATGCGGAAATGAAGCTCTGAGGTCGGCATTCGCAGAACCCTGCCGAGCTGGTTCAGCATCGACCAATAGTAAGCGTTCTGAGTGAGCGTCCTCTTCCTGCGGCGCTCCTTTATCTCGTACAGACGTTCCTTGCCATCATGCGGCTGCTCGAAAAGCCAATGGATTATCTCCTCGGCTGTGCCAATCATCCCGCCTATCATCCCGCGTCACCACCTCCCAAGTGAGGGGCGGAGCGCTCTGAAGCGCCCCGCCGATTAGGTTAAAACGGAATATCGCTGCCGTACATGTCCATCGTAGGCGGCTGCGGCTCGAATGCCTGCTCCTGATGTGGCTCCTGCTGGGGCTTGCGGTTCTGCATCAGCTCGATTTCGTTGGCGATGATGTCCACCTTCGAGTGCTTCTGACCGTCCTTCTCCCAGCTCGAATAGTGGAGCTTTCCAGCGATTGCGACCTTCATGCCCTTGGTGAGGATGGCGCTCAGTGCCGTGGCGCGGTTACCGAATGTCACGCACTCGAAGAAGTTCGGCACGTCCTCCCACTGCCCCGAGGCGTTCTTGCGCCGGTCGTTGACCGCGATTCCGAAGCTCAGGACTGGCGTTCCGCCCTGCGTGCTGCGAAGCTCAGGCGACCTCGTGAGGTTACCGGTGAGTGCGACCTGATTAATGCTCATCGCTCTCTGCCTCCTTTGCTTCCTTAAGCTCTTCAACCTTTTCTGCGTACCTTTCGGGGAAAAGATACTTTGCTATAGTTTCCAAATCTGAGTTAGCCATGAAGATAAGCGATTTTTCCTTGTAGCCAAGCGCCGCATTTGCGAACAATACGTCCTTCAGAACCGCCTCCTTGTATGCAAGGCGAAGTATTTCCGCGTAATCATCCGCGTTGATTGTGACCGTGTTCTCCATTTTCATCTTTCCTCTCTCTAATCCTTTGTGTATACGTAGGCCCTGAGGCTCTTTGTGTCGTTGTAGATGCTCAGGCCGGTTATCTGCCCGCTCTCGATGCGAACCTTCTCGCAACGGAACTTATCGTAACAGGCTGGGCGTCCGTTCTTGCCCTGCTTTATGTCGCACATCCCGGTAGGAACCCAGATGAATGGAGCCGTGTAAAGCTCGCGCCCGATTCCGAGCATGAACCCAGCCCGCTTGAATGCGTCACTTGCGCGTCCCTTCTCTGCTTCCATGTTTGACGGAGTTCCGTTGGACTGCTTGGCAATCCACTGGCCCTTCTGCTCGTCCCAGACCTCGATGGTGCAGAAAAGCTCTCCGTTGATGCTTTGGTAGCTGTCGCGCCAACCCATCACGCCAAAGGTCTCGTCCAGGATGCGCATGTCGCAGCGCGAGTCCTTATAGAGCAAAAGCGACACGCCCCTCTGGCCGCACTGAGCTACACGCACCTCGATTTCGTCTGCCCTCAGCTCGCGCATCATTTCACCTGCAAGCTTTCATTGGTGACGATTTCGGCGTGCTCGACCTCGCGCCCGTCTTCCAGAGCTGCCTTGATTGCAGTGCGGTTCGGAGTAGGCTCCTTGTATGTGAGCAAATCGTCTGCGTGCTCCTGCGCCCATTCCACGAACCCATCATCGAACTGAACGCTCTTCGCCTTGCGGTAGCTGCAACGGAGTCTGGGCGATTCGAACTTCTCGCCTTTCAGCGCGTAAACCAGAAGGTTCTTGATGCGCTCGGCTTTGTTCTCCACTGCCTTGCGGCGCTGCGCAAGTGCCGCTTCCTCTTCCTTCATCGCCTTGGCTTCGGCTACGAGATTCTTGTACAGGCATCCCGTGTTCTCGACCTTCTGCGAGCGTTCCATCTGCAAGGCGTCGAAGGCCTCTTCGTCGGTAATTTCGCCGGTGTCCGCGTCAACCAGCTTGATGATTGCGTCGTCGATGTCGTAAATGCTCATACCCATGTCGCTTCCCCTCTCTCTCTCAGCTCTTCCAGCTCTTCCTCGGTGTAGAACACGTCCCGTCCCGCTAAGGGCTCGTTAATCAGTTCGTACAGTGCCGCCATGTGCTCCGCTGTCGGTTTCCCCCTCTCCATTCTCGTCACCGTCCCCGAAAAGATAGTCGAGCGTGTAGGTCGTGCCGTTGCGACCCTCAAGCTCAGACTGGATTGTCATCATCTCGCCAAGTCTGAACTGCTGCTTGCCGCTCAGCAAGCGCCACAACGTCGAATACTTCACCCCGATTGCGTCTGCCATATCTGGTTTCGTCATCCCAGCACGTGCGATTTCCGCCTTCAAATTCTTGTACATCCCTTCACCCCCTTATGTGTTCGATGTGCGCACTTATGTGCTCTAACAATTTTTATTATAAGCAAGAACTTTTAAAATGCAATATATTTTTCTAAAAATGTTAAAATTTACTTTTATTTTTAAACACATTTGTGTCTACATTGCACACCTGTGCAGCGATAGAACCTACGCTCCGAATCAGTCTCAAAATATAATCTTTCCACCATCATGAAGGGACGCATTTATATACCCCTCCATGATTCCAGAGACACAAGATGTTGGGGCGCTTTGGCAGACATATACAACATATAGGGGAAACCAATCGGTTTCCCCCTTTTTCAGCGCAAAAATCAGGCTATAGTTATACCACCAGACCCAAAACAGGGCCTTAGAACGCATTCTGATAAGCCCCTGACCAGGGGAAACTCTATGCCGTTCCTAGGATACTCTCTTCCACATGTAGACAACCAGATACGGGGGCATGTTGTTGTGCGCTTGGTTTCCGCCCGTGTACAGCGTGTTGACGTTGCCGCTGTAGCCCATCTTGTCGTTCGCCTGAACCGTCACGGACGAGGTTGTTCCGCCCGTTGTGTTGTAGTTGTCAAGCGTGTGGTTGTGCGATGGCATCTCATCAATCGTGAGCGTGTGGGCAGCTTCGCCGCCAGTGCTCCCAGCGGCGTAGGTGTCATCGGCACCAAGCAGGAACCTGCCGCCGATGCGCTCCCACGTCCCCCCGAACAGAGAAGCGGGATTGACCTCGGTCACGCTCAGGTAGATTGCCCCAACTGGGTACGCCCCCTGCGCGGTTAGCCATGCAGAATCGCCGAGTTGTAGAACGTCTGGTTCGCTAGGAAGGCAGTTGACCCCGACGCTCGACTTCTTCGTGTCGATGGAGAACGCCGGGTTGCCCTGCGCGTCGTATCCCACAAGCCCCTGCGAAGCGTTGATTTCGATGCGCGAGCCGTCGTTCACCCACATGCGCAGCCCGTCCTTGTCGAGCTGCCCCAGAAGCGAGCCGCCAGCCGAACGAACCTCCATCACGCCGTTGGCGTTGTCGCTTCCGCCGAGCTTCAGGGTGCCGCCCTTGATTAAATCGGCAACGAAGTTTATGACGTTGATGTTCTGCATGTTCATCGTGCCATCGATGCCCCATGCACTCTCGAAAGTCCCAGCGATGCCGTTGCGCGAGAATGCGATGCCGTTGTCGTTAATCAGGATGACGTTGTGTGCCTCCTCCTTCGGGAGCGTGTCGAGCACCAGGATTTTGGAGCCGTCGTAGATGACGTACGAAGCGCCCATCGACTGCGTGATTGTCTGCGTGACCGTATCCGTAACGCCCTGAATCGCGTTGTTGACCGTGCTCTGCGCTGTGCTTTGCGCAGACGATTGGAGCGTGCCAGCAAGGCCGCTGAGCGTCTTGGTGAAGTTCCCGAACTCGATTTCGGTGTACTTGCCGAGGATGCAGTCATACGTGAACCCGATGACGTTTGTCAGGATATGCACCCCAAGCCGCTCGTCTATAACCTCCACAGTGTCACCGATGTCGGTCACGCGCTCCATGTCTGCCTTGAGCGTGTAGTTCACCTTCGGCACGCAGTTGGCGTTGACGTAATCCTGCGCCTGTTGTCTCAGGTCATCGACCAGCGCTTTACGGTACGTCGTCTCATCATTGCCGTAGTCTTCCTTCTTGATGCTCGATTGAGAGAACGATACTGTCTTGGTGTACGGGATGCTCCATTTCTTCTCGCTCTCGACGTATATCGAAGCGCTCGGGTCTTGGTCGTTCAGAAGGATGCCGTCCGTTCCCACAGGCAGCAGCTTCGTAACGACGTCGCTCCAATCGTACTCGCACGTCAGCTCCTTCAGGTTCTTGCGATAGCGCACTGTAACGCCGTTGTCGGCCCCGATTGACTGGCGAAGCTCTATTCGGAAGTTGTCACGCACCAGGTGCCCGCCCCAGCGCTCGATGACCGTCTGGATTGCTTCGTAGAGCGACTTCCGAACGCATCGGAAGGAATCGACCGTCTGAACGTCGGACGTTGTGGTGAACTCGCTCTTCGGCTCGGTAGCTTCGTTCAGATGGTCGAGCGCAGAGTTTGCCGTCATGTCCACGACATACGAGTCGGCGATGAGGTAGTTCTTGGAGTCGTAGAACACATGCCAAGCCTTTAGAGAAACCTTTGTGCTCTTCTTCGTCACGTCCGAGATGCGGAACGCCTGAGCGCCCTGCGGAGTGTCGGCGACGATTATCCTCCCGCTCGTAAGGTAGTCGGCATATTTGGTGCTCGCTTCCAAATCGAGGTAGTAGTCCCCATTGTCCTTCTTGGTCACCTTTGCCTTCGTCGGCAGAATGACTATATCGCCGTTGTTGGTGAAGCTCTTGTCGGTCACTTCGAAAACCCTAATCATAGATGCACCTCCCTATATGCTAAGGGGGCGCATCGCTGCACCCCCTGAGCGTTCAATCTTTCTACGGCCCTAAAGCTCGATGCCGTAGATGTCCTTGTAAGCGGCCTTCGTTGCGTCCATGTACTTCGCTGGGACGCTGTCAAGAGTGCGAAGCCCCTTGTAAATCAATCGCGCGTAGATGTATCCCATTTTTATGCCCCTTCCACGATTGTCGCTACCGCTTCCTGAAGCTCGCTGATTTGCTCGGCGTTGATTTCCTCCTGAGTCTTAGAGCGATTTCGGAAGTGAGCGACAATGTTCTCGCTGTCCGTCTCGGCACTCACGGATACTGGCACGAGGTGCTGCGCCACGGCACCGTCGAACGTAGCGCCCTTCAGGTTGTCCTCGGTGAACTCTGCGCGGATTGCGTCAAGCTCCGCGAATGTCTTGACCACCGCAACGCAGCCGAGCGCGGTGCTCGAATCGGTGAAGTCGTAGGTCTTGCCGTCCTTGAATCTCATTGTCTTTGCCATGTCTTACTCCTTTGAATCCAGGCGTCTGGGATACGGAATGCTACACGCTTGGGTAGTTTGCTCGTACCTGCCAGACGCAGACGCTGTTTACGTACACGCGAAAGTACCAGTCTCTTGATACTTTGGCCCAGTCAAAGGAGACGTAGTGGTCTCCATACATGGCGTGAATCTTCTTCAGCTGGGATACGGAATCCCGCACGGCCGCAATCTCTCCCGTCG
>CALNBC010000244.1 GCA_937874755.1 uncultured Clostridia bacterium | reverse complement strand
GGCAGTTCCTTCAGCTTTAGGGAAATGTTCTCCCTGTATTTTTCGGGCGTGAGCTCTAACATTTTTCCTCCGGGTTGGCGGCCGGGTGCTTTGGTTATGCCGCCGCTTTTATTATACCATTCGTCCAGGCGAAAGGAAACGGGGCGGCGCAAGAGCCCCGAAGTGTTTTCCATATATTGACAGCAACATAAGCAGTTGCCCAATCGTGTTAAATTCAGGATGAATGCCATCCATATCAAGAGGAAAGAGGGAATGTACAATGAACCAAAGCAAGTCACTAAGGCGCATACTCGTTGCCGCTCTGACGGCAGTGACGTTGGCTTCCGCCGTTGTGACCGCGGTGCCCGCACGCGCCGAGACCACCGAAGTTACGCTCGACAACCCGGCTAAGACCTCCGCCTGTACGCTGTACGTCAACGGCAGCAAGAAGACGTCCAAGCCCTATTACCAGGGCATCACGCTGATGCTCCCCGTGCGCTCGATAGTCGAGATGTCTGCCAACTGGAAGTACGCCTACGGCAGCAAGACCAGCGTATTCGGTCCGTTTAAGGGCACGGAATTCTCCGTAACCATCGGCAAGAACGCCTACAAGTACGGCGGCAGGACAAACACCCTGGACTACGCCCCCGCATTCGTGGACAACCGCGTCTATGTGCCGTGGCAGTACTTCGAATTCGCCCTCGGCTTCAAGGTCACGATTTCGAACGACGGCAGGATAGACGTCAACACAAAGACCGACAACAACTTCGGCAACCTCAAGCTCACCGTAAACGGCAGGGCGGTCAGCGGTCAGCCCTATATCGACGGCTCGGTCTACATGATGCCCCTTCGCTCCATAGTGACCGCGCTGGGCTACACCTACGATTACAGCAGCACGGGCAGGTTCTCGGTTTTCTCCGCCAAGGGAATCAACACCCACATTTTCTGGGACCAGAACTCCTACCCGATAGACAACCAGTACAAGCAGCTTTCACTCGCCCCCGCGCTCAAGGGCGGCACGCTGTACGTTCCCCTGAGCTACATCACCGACGCGCTCAAGTGCAAGGTCACCCAGTCGGGCAACACCGTCAAAGTCTCCCGCTAATGCGTTTAGTGGAGCAAGCCCCGCAGCTCTGGAAGGTTGCGGGGCTTTTCTGTTTGCTTTGCAGGCAATGCCGGTATTGACTTTTCATTTTCGCAGTGATAATATTATTTGCGTTCAGAATGGTGCTTTGGCTCAGTTGGTAGAGCACATCGTTCACATCGATGGGGTCACT
>CALNBC010000243.1 GCA_937874755.1 uncultured Clostridia bacterium | reverse complement strand
AATGCCGAACACTACGCGCTCGCTGAGTTTTCGCACTTCGTCCTGTGCTATGCCCGACATGATGGTAAGCCTCAGCTCCGAGTCGGGCAGGAGCGTATTGATATTGTCAGACTGAAAAAAAACGCCCACGCCATAGCGCAGAAGTTCCTGAGTGTAGCGGATGCTATCCAGCGTGTTTCTTGAAAAACGGCTTATTTCCTTGGTGATGACGAGATCGAATATCCCAGCCTTGCCGTCGTCTATCATGCGCAGGAAGCTGCGCCGCGTAAGAACCCCGGTTCCGCTGATGCCTTCATCGACGTATCCGCCCGAAAATGTCCAGTTTTCGTTTTCGCGTATCATGTGCTCGTAATAGTCTATCTGATTGCCCAGGGAACCCTTCTGCTCGTCTTTTCCCGTGGAAACGCGGGCGTAATACGCTACTTTTAGCGGCAGCTCGAAAATATTGCTCCCGGTATTCAGGGCATTGCGCAGCTTTATGATATCCATGCGCACCTCCTAATGTATATGCTCTCTTACATTTTATTGCCCCGCCTGTTCGCGGTCAAACGCTCCAACAATGCAATGTTTGCCAGTTGGAACGTTTCGTAGTCCAATTCCCCTTTTTCGTACATCAACTCGTTCAGAGCGATCTGGATGTTTAGCTTTGCCTCTGCTCTCTTGTCCATCAGGTCACCTCCATTAACAAAAATGGGCTTGCTTTGAGCCATTATCCCCAAGTATTCCCAAAGGAAGCATCTGTGACCAAATAATGAACAATTCTACAAATTTCTCCATTCCCTACCTTTTAAACCTTTGGGATGGTAATATATATTCGTTGATTTTTCTGTTGGAGGCATTCTTGTGCGCAATCGTCGACTTATAATTCTGTTAATAGTAACTGCCGTTCTGTTTTCTATCGTACCGGTTACGGCAAGCGCCGAATTCGGCGGCACGGTTAATTCTGACCATGTTCTGATGATGGACTTGGATTCCGGTCTGATAATATACGAAAAGGACGCCTATTCGATGGCGTTCCCCGCCAGTACGACTAAGATTATGACCTGTATTGTCGTGCTGGAAAATTGCGATAATCTGCGCGACAAAATAGAGATTAGCAAGATAGTAAACGATTTTGGCAAGGGAAACAGCCTTATGGGGCTTTCAGCGGGGGACAAGGTTCGCGTAAAGGATTTGCTGTACGGTTTGATGCTTCCCTCGGGCAATGATGCCGCGGCGGTGCTCGCAGAGCATTTCGGCGGAGGCTACGAAGGCTTTGCTGAAATGATGAACGTTAAAGCGAAAGAACTGGGCATGGAGAATACCCATTACGTTAACCCTCACGGACTGCATGACGAGGAGCATTACACGACCGCGTATGACATGGCTATCTTAGTGCGCTACGCGATGCAAAACGGCGACTTCAAGGCCATCGTGTGCACCCCATCTTACGCCTGCCCTTCCACCGACAAGATGGAGGAGCGCACGCTTTACAACAGCAACCGCTTTCTCAACCCGAAGGAGAAGAACAAGGATTATAACTGGAGCGCCGTAACGGGCGTTAAAACCGGCTTTACCAACAATGCAGGCGGTTGCTTGGTCACAACCGCCAGCCGGAACGGAAAGAACTTGTTGTGCGTGATTTTGGGTGACCGTTCCGACGGCCAGGAAGGTCGCTGGTCGGAGTCTCGCGCCCTTTTAGAGTACGGCTTTGAGACGCTTACCACCGCAGAGATTTCCGAGCTGGGCATCCCCGAGCAAACCATCAGCGTTCCCAACGCCGCATCGGACGACGCTGAAAACGGCATGCTCGCCCTTACCTTGGGCGACAGCTCCTCTACCGTCACCTTGACCAAAGATATGCTGGGCGCAATAGCCTCGGGCGCGGCGCGGGTCGAGGTGGACATAGAGCTGGACGGCGTCGTATCCGCGCCCATAGCGAGCAACCAGAAGATGGGAACGGCAACAATCAGCTATAATGGAAACACCCTAGGCACTGTGGACGTTTTTGCTTCCCGCGCCGTAGTGGAAAAACAGGAGGCAGCGGCGAGCGAGAGCCCTTCAGGTTCACCCGACGGCAACTCTCTCATAGGCGGTCCGCCTTCGGTCATCAGCGGGCAGGGACCCAGCGTATACCTGATTGTCGCCGCCGTTATAATTGTGCTTATGATACTGCTGGTCATATTCCGGATCAAAAACCGCCGGAGAAGAAAAAGGCGGCACAACGACACCACATCCCGCCGCAGAAAACAGGACAATGTTATTTAATCGTATCCACAGCAAAAACCCGCCGGTTATACTTGCCGACGGGTCTTTTTATGCGCTTTATATTGCGTATCTAATTATTCTTATCGTGTGAGGCGCTCGATTTCTTCGCCCAGACCTTCGGTCTTGCCCACTGCTGAAACCGCCATATTGTCTGTGACGAGGAGCTGCTTCGCCAGTTCGTTTACCCGTTCTAGCGTAACACCTTCGATGTCCGCTATGACTTCCTCTTCGGTGCGTACCGAGTCATAAAACAGCTTGTTCTTGCCTATGGCGTTCATGCGCGCTCCAGCGCTCTCGTTGCCGAGTATATAGCTTCCGCGTAGCTGACCGCGGCTGCGAGTGAACTCGTCTTCGGTAATGCCATGATGTCTGACGTTTGATAGTTCTTCGATGATAAGCGCAAGCACCGACTTTGCCTGGGATGCACCCGTGCCTGCATATATTCCCAGCGAACCGGAGTCCTTGTACGATGAACCGAAGGAATAGACCGAATAGGCGAGGCCGCGCTGCTCTCTTATGACTTGGAACAGCCTGGAGGACATACTGCCACCCAAAGCGTTGTTCAGCACCATCATGGGGTAGTAGTCTGGGTGCTTGGGGCCGAACGCGGGCAAAGCAAGGGCAATGTGGCACTGCTCTATATCCTTCGGGGTAGCGGCAAAATGAACGCCCTTCACCGCAGATGCCTCAGGGTAGGGTTCGATTGGAAGGTCGCTGCCCTTAGAGCCGAAGTACTCCATCGCGAGTTCCTCGACCTTATGCTCGTCGAAACTGCCGGCAACGGCAATAAGCAGGTTGTTTTCTCGATAGTGCCTGTCCAGGTAGGACATTATTTCGTCCCGCGTGAACCCGCGGACGCTTTCCCGCGTGCCCAGAATCGGCTTGCCGTGGGGAGCGTTCCCGAAATAGGTAGCGGCAAGCTGCTCCATCGTCACGTCTTCCGGCGTGTCCTCGGACATGTTGATTTCCTCGACAATAACGCCCTTTTCCTTCTCCATCTCCTCCGGGTCGAACACCGAATGAAGAACCATATCGGAGAGTATCTCCGCCGCGAGGTCTAGCTGTTCGTCCAGCGTCTTGGCATAAAAGCAGGTGCATTCCTTGGACGTAAAAGCGTTGAGCTGTGCACCGATGCTGTCCATCTCCTCGGCAATCTGCGCGGCAGATCTTTTTTCTGTGCCCTTGAAGAGCATATGCTCTATGTAGTGGGATATTCCGCCCTCGCCCTCGTGCTCCTTGACGGAGCCTGTACCCGCCCATATTCCCATCGAAACCGAGTGCAAATGGGGCATCTTCTGCCCTATTATCCGAATTCCGTTTTCCAGCGTTTTTTCGTAGTACATTATTACTCCATTACTCCTGTTTTAGCCGGACAGCCCTTTGAGAGTCAACCCCATCCGGCGAAGGGTCTCTATTATGCCTGAAAAGGCGTCTATCGTAGTTTTAGCAGGTTGGAAGCGTATTATTGCACCGTCGAAGGAAGAATCGTCGACTTTTTTGATAAGCACTCCCGGATCGGTCGTGTTGTTTTTGAGTTCGAAGGTGCAAAGTACGGTCGTTAGTCCTATCTCGGATGCCGCCTTTTCTAATTTTGATGCGTCCACATCTTCCGAAGGCATGACGTGGGTCAGCGCAACTCCAAGGGAACTTATTTTTGCAGCGTCCGCGTTTAGCTTTTCGACATCGTTGCACAGAAGCCCTATGCCAGACCCCTTTTCAAGCATTTGCGCAACTCGCTCGCTATGCTCGGCGGCAAAGTCTGCGGGAATAAAGAAGGTGAGCGGCACTTCCATTTCGGACGCGAGGTCCATGAGTTTGTCAAGACCGCTCGCATCCCAAGTCACGACGCACAACAGAGTCACGCCGTCGTCCCGCTTATAGACCACGCCTGCTTCCCGAGCGTTCATCGAACTTATTGCCACCGCAAAAGCGTAAACCGCCACAACCAGACCGATTATTATTATACTCCAAAGGTGGCTTCTTTTGTTATTCTCGCCCATTTCGACCTCCGAACGCTATGAATACTGATATAATGTATTCCTTTCGCGCCGAAGCTATGCTGTTTGTCCCTTTGAATCATAGAATAAAGCATCGATTAAAGGTGAAGGAAATTTTACCCTTTGGCGAACAGCTCAACTGTTCCCGCTCGTTAGCTGTAATAAATTGCTTGCTTGTTTATAAATTGGGACCGGAAATTGCTCCGGCCCCGTTATTAAGTAGTTTGTTATTTGCTCTCTTCGGGAAGGAGTCCTTTTCTGGTTAGGTTGACGCGACCCTTGTCGTCGATTTCCTCTACCCTGACCAGTATTTCGTCTCCAATATTCACTACGTCCTCAACCTTGTTGACGCGGTAGTTGCTCAGCTTGGATATATGCACTAGCCCGTCCTTGCCGGGAATCAGCTCGACAAAGGCACCAAAGGTCATTATACGCACGACTTTTCCGAGGTAGACCTCGCCGACCGTTATCTCGTGGGTGAGAGAGTCTATTATGCGGCGTGCTTCGTCGGCGGCCGTACCGTCCGCGGAGGCGATGAACACGCTGCCGTCGTCCTCGATGTCGATCTTGACGCCGGTGTCCGCGATGATTTTGTTGATTACCTTTCCGCCAGGTCCGATAACGTCGCGAATCTTGTCCGGATTTATCTTGAAGGAAATAATCCTCGGGGCGTACTTCGAAAGCTCCTTGCGGGGTGCGGGAAGGGCTTCAAGCATTTTGTCGAGGATATGAAGCCTGCCTACCAAAGCCTGGCTGAGAGCCCTTTCGATAATTTCGCGGTCAATTCCCTTTATCTTCATGTCCATCTGGATAGCGGTTATACCGTTTGCGGTGCCCGCGACCTTGAAGTCCATATCGCCCAAAAAGTCCTCGAGGCCTTGTATGTCCGTCAGTATGGAGACTTTGCCGCTCGCCTCGTCCTTGATGAGACCCATGGCTACACCGGCAACCGGTGCCTTAATCGGAACGCCCGCATCCATCAGTGAGAGGGTGCTGCCGCATACGCTCGCCTGGCTGGTGGAGCCGTTGGAGCTCACGACCTCGGAGACCAGGCGGATGGCATAGGGGAATTCTTCCTCGCTGGGGATAGCAGGCAAGAGTGCGCGCTCGGCGAGGGCGCCGTGACCGATTTCCCTGCGGCCCGGGCCGCGCATCATCTTGGCTTCGCCTGTGCTGTAGGGCGGCATATTGTAGTGGTGCATATAGCGCTTGGATTCCTCGAGACCGATGCCGTCAAGGGTTTGGGCTTCGCGCATGGTGCCGAGGGTGGTCATCGTCATTACCTGGGTCTGACCGCGGGTAAACACAGCAGAGCCGTGGGTGCGCTCGAAAATGCCCGTTTCACACCAAATATCGCGGACTTGGGTGGTGGTGCGACCATCGGGGCGCACACCGTCTTCGGTGATGTGCTTCCTGACCAGCTCTTTGGTCATGTTGTACAGCACATCGTCGACATCTGAAAGCTCGTCTGGGAACTGCTCGGCAAAATGCTCTCTGCATTCTTCCTTGACCGCTTTGGTGCGCTCGTCCCGCTCGTCCCTTTTGAATGTATCCAAAGACCAAGCGACCTTGTCCGCAGCGAATTCGCGGACCGCGGCTTCAATTGCGGGATTAATCTGGTGAATGTCTATCTGACGCTTGGGCTTGCCGACTTCGGCGACGATGCCGTCTATAAAGTCGACTATCTTTTTAATGTATTCAAAGCCGAACATGATGCCGTCCAGCATCTCTTTTTCGGTGAGTTCGTCCGCGCCTGCTTCGACCATCATGATGGCATCTCTGGTGCCGGAGACCGTGAGGTGCATGCGGGTTTCGGTTGAAGGATTGATGATGTATTTTCCGTCTTCCAGACCGACGACGACCGAGCCTGTGGGTCCCGCCCACGGAATGTCGCTTATTGCCAAGGCGATGGATGACCCTATCATCGCGTATACTTCGGGAGGAGTGTCTGTGTCGACAGACATCGCGGTGGCGACGACCTGCACGTCGTTCTTCCAGCCCTTGGGGAACAGGGGGCGGATGGGCCTGTCAATCAGGCGGGAGGTCAGTATCGCGTTGGTGGAGGGTCTGCCTTCACGCTTTATAAATCCGCCGGGTATCTTCCCGACGGAATACAGCTTTTCCTCAAAATCCACACTCAGTGGAAAAAAATCAATGCCCGGTCTCGGATGGTCGGAAGCGGTAGCGCAGACCAGCACAGCGGTATCCCCGCAGCGCACGACGCACGAGCCGCCTGCCTGCTGGGCATACTTGCCGGTTTCGACCACCAGCGTCTTGCCGGCAAGGTCCATTTGGAACGTTCTTTGCATTTGTTGCTCCTTTTATATATTTCTTCTTTTTTTAACAGCCTTAATATTATAATACTTTAATGACCAAAATGGAATACAGAATCTGGGAGCTTGTTCTTCTTATTATATTCTGTTTATATTCTGTTTCCCGCTTTAGTCATTTATTCGCTTGTTCGAGGCATTAGAAACACCCGCTTGCTCGAAAAGCGGGTGTAATTGTTCATTATGTGTTTTATCGAATTCTGTCTTCCTGCCAGCCTTTACAGACGTCTATCCATCCCAAACTGTTGGAATAGCGGAAAAGTTCGTCACACGTTAGCTTTACCGCGGAATTAGCGCTTCCCGCAGCGGGAAAAACGGTCTCGAACCGCTGGAGTGAAACGTCGGTATATACTCTTACATCGCTGCCCGAAGGTAGCGCGAAGGGGCAAATTCCGCCGACTTCGTAGCCAGTGAACTCCAGCGCTTCATCGGGATGAAGCATCTTCGCCTTTGTTTTAAAAAATTCCTTGAATTTTGAGTTATCTGTCCTCGCGTCACCGGCGGTGACTATGAGTGCGCAACCATCACCTACTTTGAACGAAAGCGTCTTAGCTATCCTTGCGGGTATTACCCCGACAGCGACCGACGCGAGTTCCACCGTTGCCGATGAAACTTCGAATTCCCGAACGCATTCCTCTTTGCCGTGTTCCGCGAAGTATTCGCGGACTCTGTCTATCGACATGCCATCCTCCGAAGCTGGTTTTAGTCACCATTTTAGCACAATAAAAATGATATATCACTGCAATTCTGCAATTTTGTGCAAAACAACTCAAAACAGGCACACCTAATGTATGCCTGTTTGTTATTTTTACAATTAGATTACAGTAGGACGGTACTACTATTACCGTGCCGCGTCGATAACGAAAATTTTACTTGTATACCCCATACGTTTGATTTATGTTTTGAACGAAGATTATGCCGTTGCCCGGCTCTTCTATATTGAGATTTTTCCGTATGGATTCTACTATCGCCTCGGTGCGCTCGACTTCCGAAAGTATGATTACAATCTCCTTTTCGGGTTCGATTTCCATCGCAAAAAGCTTGCTTACCTCGTGGATGCCCGATCCCCGAGCGTTGGCGATTGTTCCGCCCTTTGAGCCGGCTTGGGTCGCTGCGGTAATCACGTCTTCCGCTTTGCCTTTATCCACGATTGTTATGATTAAATGATACATTATTTTATCTGCTCCCTGTTCTATATGTGGATCGTCGCATACTATGCTCTTCGTGCCGAAAATGCCGCAAACCGGGGTGGTAAACGCTATTCCGTGATTCGGCTTTTCGAACTCGAATTCGTGATTCAATTGATTGAGCACTCGCTCTGCTCGCTCTTCCTCGGCGGCCATCAAAACTATTTCTTTTCTGACATCCGAAAGACCGATGAAGTTCAGCAGGCGGCTATTAACCGTACCGTGACCGAGCATTACCGTCGCGCCCTTGATGCCATGGTGCTTGGCAGATTTGATGAGCTTGCTTGCGGCACCCGAATTGACAATGATGCACATCAGCTCGACATTCGCGTTTATAGGTATGTTAATCAACCTTTTTCACTCCTTCCTTTTTGGTTTTATGCTTAAATATGAGACCGAGTATCTGCAATGCGATAATCGGGGTCATGGCAACCATCGCGATTACACCGAAACCGTCGACAAGCACGTCCGCAGTCGGCGTCGCTTGTGCGACCCCCTGGGCAAACGCCAGTATGAAAGTCGCCGTCATGGGACCTGACGCGACCCCTCCTGAGTCGAATGCTATGCCCACAAACAGTTCTGGCACATAGTGGGACATGATTATCGAGATTATATAGCCCGGCAACAGATAATGCCAGAGCTTTAATCCGGGAGTTATAATCCGAACTACAGACAGTGCAACCGCCAGCGCGACGCCGATAGCCAGAAAAATCATTACGACCTTCTTTTTGACGTAGCCGCTGGTAACGTCCTCTATTTGTTGGTTCAGAAAGTAAACGGCAGGCTCGGCGAGTATCGTAACCATGCCGAGCAGGAAACCGACAAAGATTACCAGGAAGCTGCTTTCCAACGAGGCGAGCTCATAACCCACTATTCTGCCCACTTCCATGAAGCCTTCGTTGACGCCCAGCAGAAACAGCACCAGTCCAATAAAGGAAAACAGGAACCCGAACAAAATCTTGCGCACAGTCTGTTTTGATGCTTCGTGCTTGAAAAGATTATATACGAGGAATATCAATAGTATGGGGAGCAGCGCTATTAGGACTTCGCCTGCCAACGTGGGAATCCCCTGGATGAACGGTGTCAGTATAGAGCCTGACACCGCCTCGCTTGCCGGCAGGGAACCTGTAAGCTTATCGGGATTAGTGATAACGCTCAACATCAGCACGCCCAATATCGCACCCGATGAGGCTATGCCCACAAGACCAAAGCTGTCACTCTCGGAGGCCTGGCTGTTCTTCTTCATCCTGGCGACGCCTGCGGCGAGCGCCAGCATAAATGGCACGGTAAGCGCCCCAGTAGTCGCGCCGGACGCGTCAAATGCAATCGCCAAGAATTCCTCTGAGACGAATAGTGAGAGTAAGAAAATAATTGCGTATATAACAGTGAGCACTTTTCTTAAAGGAATATTCTTCACTATTCGCACGAGACCAATGGACATCATCATCGCTAATCCGATAGAAACGACCAGCACAATGCTGGTCTTTGAAAGTATGCCCGACGAGACTGAATCAACCTGACCCGCGAGTATATGAAGATCAGGCTCCGCTATAGATATGACAAACCCAAGGATTAATCCCGCGGCGACAACAATATACATTTTGTTTGATTTTGCAACTGCCGACCCCATCATATTGCCTATCGGGGTTATGGCGATGTCCACACCGCTTAAAAAAAACGTCAATCCCGCGATAACCAGCGCTGCCCCTATCAGGAACCTGTACATCATGGTCGGTTCGATGGGAGTAACAGTAAAATTTAGTATTACGACGATAAGCGTAATTGGCAGCACCGAATAACTTACTTCTTTTAATTTTGATTGAATAAGACTCAATTATCCACTTCCTCTCTTCTCTTAATCCTTAGTTTAGATAAGTCCATGACCTTTTATAATGGAAATGAACTATTGCTCCCCGAGATTTGCCATTCGGGGCACTTATTAACATTCTTTCAAATTATATAATAATATGACCTTAAAGTCAAACGCAGGAACCGCAGTACTCCTGCGGCCCCTGTAGCTTTGCGGTTTTTATGGAATGGACCTTCGCGGCGTTTGTACTACAAAAACGCTTTAGCTGCCATGAATTTCCTGTGTGTATGCTGCGCGTTTAAGGGGTGCTGACGTATCCCGCATCGGTAATGAGTGCTTTTCCGTCAGGAGTTGCAAGCCATTGGGCGATTTGGCGCGCGGGGGAGTCCGCAGGTTCATCAGAGCGGACAACCGCGTAAAACTCGTTGATGAAGGGGTATTCGCCCGAAGCTATGGATTCATCAGAGGGCGCGACTCCGTTTATCGCGAGGAATTTCAGCCCGGGCTTTGAGTACATATAGTTCGCGTAGTAGTAGACGGAATACCCGATGGCGTTGCCTGAGCCGTTGTATTCGGCAAGATCTTCAATCAATTCGCCCATTTCCGTCGGATAGAACTCCATCGGAGCTTGCATGGGCGTTTTGCCCTTCATCAGCAGTTTCATGAACAGCGCCTGGCTGCCCGAATCAGAGGAGCGCTGGAATGCAGCTATCTCGCTGTCCGCCCCGCCTAAGGACTTCCAGTTGGCAGTCTTTCCGGTGTATATGTCTGTGAGCTGCGAAATGGTCAAGCCTTCGACGCTGTTGCTCTCGTTCACTATGAACACCAGTGCATCCCTGCCAATGGGAATGAGGTCCAGCCCGACCCCGCTGTTTTCTATCATCTCTTTGGTTTCTTCTGCGGCTTCGTAAACCAGCAACAAGTCCGCTGTACCGTTTACCAGGCTTTCGTAAGCCCCGGGGGTGGTCGTGCAGGCGGTGTGCGCCTCTGCGTCAGACTGTTCCATGCCTGTCACCCTCGAAAGCACCGCTGCCATCAGCGGAAGGTTTGCCGTCGAACCGTCGACCAGGGGGTATTCTTCAAAGGAGAATTTGGGCGCGGTGTCGATAGTGGGAACGGGGGTCGCTGCGGCGGCCTCTTGAGTATGTGCAGGCGTGGCAGTGGGCGCAGGAGCGGCGGGGGTGCAAGCCGCGAGCAACAGCAATGCCGCAACCAGCAAAAGGAGCGCTTTTCTCTTCATTTTGTTTCCCTCCTGATATTTGATGAAGCGGATGGGTGTGCGGTGCCTAGCAAACTAAGCAGACGCTGGGTCAATCAGACGTGCCGACAGTGTTGAACACCGAGTATTGGCATAGCCACCTGCCGCCAAAGTCCATCAACCCCCAGGAGAAGCCCTTTTTGACCGCGGCGACCCCTTCTCCCACAGAATAGATTTCGTTTAGCCCTGTGAGTATGCGATTGCCCGATGAATCGAAAAGGTCGCAGAGTCTGGCATTGTGCACCGGCCTGTAACCTGCGAAGCAGTCTGAGCGATAGATTGACGGGGTATCCAATTGGGAGGGAACGTCGGTAAAGTAATCGTATTCCCCGGGTTCTACTATGTAGTCGCCCGTTTTGATGTCTATCAGGGAGACGGAATGTTCTTCGACTTTGCCGCTATAGTTATAATTGTAAATGGAGCACAATCCCTCTCGCACTAAACCTATGCTGAGGGAATTCCCCTCGCCGGATTTATACTCGGAGAGCTTTCCGCCGCTGGCAAGCCAGAACCTACGCGGGTTAACCCCATCGTCTACGCCTTCTATCTGCACGAGGTCGTTATTTGGATTCATAGGATAAACGCTCTGCACTCCGGTGAGCAATATGTTGCCATTGCGGTCTATCAGGTAACCTTCGCCTTTGGAGCCCCGCACCATAGCGTAGTTCGAAACGAAGGACCACGCTTCGGAATAAATCGGTTTGATGAGCATGATACCGTTTTCGTCAATATACCCATAGACGCCGTTCTTAGAGACCGCAGCCAAGCCGCTGCTGAAGGCCTGCGCCAAGTCGTATTCCGGTTTTATCACCTCGTTTCCGATTGGGTCGACATACCCCCAAAGACCGTCCTTCGCGTATGGAATAAGCGCTTCGCTGCCCCTATCGGAGGAGTACTGCACTCGTTCTAAATAGACGGTTTCGAAGTTGCCGTCACCGCCGAAGAAGGCGGCGCTTTCATCCGTTAGAAAAAACACGGCGACGCCAGTAGCCTCATCGTACGAGCGAAGGTATGAAACATCAGCCAACTCGGCCAAAGGCTCGGTGTTCCCCGCCTTGACCCCCGAGATGGAGTAAAGGCGAGCGGAGCTGGTTTCGTAATCGATAATCGTGAACGTGTCGGCAGCGGTCGACCCGCCCGCAAACGAGCAACTGGAGGACACTTCCAGAAGTGGTTCGCAGGTTTTTTCGTCTAATATGACCGAGCCTTCGCCTTTATTGTATTGGGTGAAAAACAAGCCGCATTCATTTAGCAGCGGGTCTATGTAGAGGTAATCAAAGCCGGTCAGCAGGTTGCCCTGCATATCGCCTATAGCCGTTGTAGCGATACTGTAAGTATTGTCTTTGCTGGGTGCCGATTTCCTAAGGGCCACCCGATCTTCGGAGATACGCGAAATGTAATCATATTCGCAGGGGTAAACTTCTTCACCGGTGCTGGCGAAAACACCGGTGTATTCACCGTCGTATGCGATGAGGAGATCCGGCTCCGCGCCCTCGATGACGGCTAAGGGAGTGGGAACCGAGGTGGGTAAGGGCGTGTTTGCAGATGGAGAGTTTGCGCTTCCCGCGCAGGAGGACAGCAATAAGAACACGAGAAAGAGCGGCAAAATCTTTTTCATGGCTGTGCATCTCATTTCTTTAAGAATACCCAGTTTATTCTAACACATCGATAAAATTCCATTAGTAAATTAAATATTAACAATATAGAAATGCACGTCAACACCTTAAATTTCGCTATTGCATAGAGCAGTTCAGAAAAAATCTCTAAGCATAGAGATTTACATAAAGAATGCCAATTCGGGAGACAATACGTAAAAACTTGTAAGGTAGTGGGTGTATGAGCGCTATTTCAGCCATAAAGAACATCATCATTTATAAAGGGCCGAAAACAGACCAACGGTTCGAACTGCTCGAGGACGAGTCGGAAGACATGAGGGATTTAAGTTTTGCCAAAATGCAGTATGATTCGGGGGATATGCAAGGCGGTGAAACTGCCGAAGCGCAGGAGGATTCAGAGTATGCGGAGGATGAATCCGCCGAAGCACAGGAGGATTCAGAGTATGCGGAGGATGAATCCGCCGAGACAGAGCAACCCGACGAATCGAGCGGCGAGGACGATACCCCGGATAGTGAGCATCCTCCCGGTCGTTTCAAAAGGCTTATACAAAGCCTTAGAAAATCAAGAGCGCCAAAACAGGATTCGCAGTCGGAGGATTCAAAAGCGAAGGATTCAAAAGCGAAGGATACAAAATCTACGGAAGATACCAAATCATGCCACTCCGACGACAGCTCCAGTGATGTATCCCCAAAATTAGGGAAGAACTTGCTGAGGATAAAGAAGGAGTTCCACGTCCCCACCAACAAGGATATCGTCATACGGGAGTTTGTGGTAAAGCAGCAAACCAGTGCGTTTATCGTGTATGTCGACGGCATGGCCGACAAGGTCACCATAAACGATTACATTCTGCGCCAGTTGATGGCGGAAAATGAAGCGGAAGATGCCGCTGAAATAGATTTAGATTACATAACCGACAACCTGCTTTCTATTAACCAACTATCAAGGGTGAAAGCCTTTGACCAAATAATCGAGCAGGTTCTGAACGGGCTGACCGCGCTTTTTGTGGACGGCTACAAAGAATGCATCGTCATCGAGAGCCGCGGTTACGAAAAGCGGAGCGTTGAAAAGCCCATATCCGAGCAGGTCATACATGGCTCCCAGGAAGCCTTTAACGAAAACTTGCGCACCAATCTGACTTTGATGCGCAGAATCATACGCAACAAAGGGCTGGTCACCGAATTTATGCCAATGGGAAAAGTCAACAACATGACTTGCGCGATTATGTATATTGAAGGCATTGCCAACCCGAAAATCGTTAAGGAAGTCACGCGAAGGATAGTCAGCCTCGATGCTGATATTATTATGGGCAGCGGTGGTCTGGCACAGCTAATAAGTGATCACCCTTTATCCCCCGTGCCCACAATATTAACCACCGAACGCCCCGACAGGACAGCATTGTACTTGACACAAGGGAAGATTGCCATACTGGTCGACGGCTCGCCCTTTGCATGTTTGGTGCCGGTGACCTATTATCAGTTCTTCCACAGCCCGGAGGATTTTGACCTTAAGTGGCAATACGGCACTTTTTTAAGGTATATCAGATGGGGTGCCGCCCTCTTAGCGTTGCTGCTGCCCGGCGTTTTTCTTGCACTGACATTGTACCATCAGGAGATGATACCCACAGAGCTTCTGTTTGCGCTTTCCCAGGCGAGGGAAAAGGTTCCCCTCCCCTCTGTACTCGAACTGCTGCTTATGGAACTTACATTCGGGAAGCGGGATTGAGAGTGCCCGGCGCAATCGGTCAGACTTTGGGCATCATAGGCGCCATCGTGCTGGGTCAGGCGGCAGTCTCTGCCGGACTTGTAAGCCCTATGCTTATAATGATTACCGCGATTACCGGGTTGAGCAGCTTCGCGATTCCCAATTACGACGCAGCGTTCGCCATGAGGATGATGCGATTTGTGTATATTCTTCTCGGTTCAGCGGCGGGCTTTTACGGCATTTTGGCGGGCATACTTATAAACAACGCTCTTTTGTGCTCTATGAAATCCTTCGGTGTACCTTACTTTAGCCCCATCGCGCCAAAAACGAAATCGCATCACGATATCATCACTGTATCACCCCCGTGGACGGTTAAAACCAGACCGGACTACGTTAACCCGAGCAAAAGGCAAAGAACTGCCAGCGGATTCATGCGCGGATGGAAACAATCTGACGGGAGAGACGGAAAATGATAAAAGAAGGCAAGTTTGGCGTACAGGAAGCCGTGAGCCTTACAGTGATTGCTATAGTATCCAAGGTGTTTTTCTCCAGCCCCGCGATACTTGCGGGGTTGGTGGGCAACACGGGCTGGTATATGACCTTTATTTCCGCGGCAGTTGCTTTAATTGGATTCGGCTTTATTTATCTGTTGTTGAAGCGCTTTCCCGGCAAAGACCTCGCAGAGATATTCGAGATATCCTTCGGGCGGGTCGGCGGGTTTGCCGCTTCGGGGCTACTGGGATTTTACATGTTTTTCACCACAATAACGAGAACAAATGAAATGACGGAATTCCTGAAGGTCTACGTTATGCCCCTAAGCCCCAATTGGTTTGTTGCAGGCATTTTCGTCGCCTGCGTCTTTATGCTCTGCATGCTCGGGTTGGAAAGCATGGCAAGGGTATCGAAGCTGTTTATCTATTTTCTAGTATTTGGTTTTGCAGCAGTGCTGGCAATGGGGGTACAGAATTACGACGTAAACAACCTGTTCCCCATATTGGGACAAGGTCTGGACAAGGTGGCTTTCCATGGCGTAATAAGAAGTTCTATCTACGGCGAAGTAATCATATTGGCGATATTTGCCAAATCCCTCCATGGAGTCAAGTACATAAAAAAAGAAGGAATACGAGCAATTCTAATATCTGTCGTCATTATTTCTGCCGGGCTGCTCGCTTGCTCTTTGACTTTTCCGAATTACATACAGCAGGAAATAACCTCGCCCATGTATGAAATGGCGACACTTATAGATTACGGAAGGTTCATTCAGAGGGTTGAGTCAATATTTTTATACGTATGGGTAATTGGTGAATTTATATCGGCTTCCATCATGTTTTACTCGTTTATACGGTTGTTTTGCCATTCTTTCAGAATAACGGATAAAAAGCCGATAGTTATCGGGAGTTGCATCACGCTTTATGCGCTCGCTTTGATGCACAAGGATATTATTACCATAATTGCGGGGTACGTAGCGGTAATAAGGGGTCTTGGTTCATTGCCGATGTTAACGCTGCCCCTAATTGCATTGATTGTTGCGTCTATCAGGAAAAAGGGAGGCGATGTGCAATGCGCAAAATAGCATTGGCATTGATGATATGCTTGCTGCTCCCCTGCTTTGCTTCCTGCCATGAAGCCAGCGAAATGGATGATACGCTGTATGTAATCGCAATCGGAGTGGACCAGGGCGTTGCTGACAAGTGGCGATTGACGATTCAGTTCCCCACCATGAAATCCGGCGGCGGGAGTTCATCGAGCAACGGCAACGGCGGAAATTCCTCCAGTGGTGGCGGTGGAGGTGATGACGAGAGCGGGCAAGGATATGCCACCGTCGACTCTCCCTCGTTCTTTGTCGGTATCGACATGTTGAATGCCTCGATGCCCAGAAAGCTTAGCTTTGCACACGCACAAATCATCGTATTTTCTGAAGAGCTTGCCCAATCGGGGCTCATAGGTGAATACGTCGCTCCTATTGGCAGATTCAGCGAAATCCGCAGAAGTTCGCATGTTTTCGTCGTGAAGGGGACTGCTTTTGACTTCTTGAAGGAGAATAAACCTACTATCGGAACGACTTTATCGAAGAGTTTTCAGGTGTTTGCAGCCGCAAGCGAAAATATCGGCTATTTTCCGCACATTACGCTCGAGAATTTCTACGAAGGGCTCAAATCCCCCTACGGACAGGCAATCGCATCTATGGCGGCAATAAATGAAATGGAAAGCTCTTCTGAAGAAGGCGGGCCCAAAGAGGAACAGGAGTTCAAAACGGGGGGTGAATACCTTGCAGGAGAGCTGCCTAGGGACGGGAAAAACAAATTAGAGTTATGGGGCACCGCGCTGTTCAACGGCGATAAAATGGTGGGAGAGCTGAATGGGGATGAGACCCGCCTATTGCTCATGATAAGGGGCGATTTCAGGCAAGGTTTATATGTTATGCAGGATCCCATGGAGCCTGAATTGATAGTGTCTTTGGACGTGCAGCTTGACAAGAAGCCGCAAATCGATATTGAAACCGAAGGTGAGCAGCCGATTATACGGCTCAAGTTCCAGCTGGACGCGGATTTGCTCTCGGTGCAGAGCATGATACACTACGAGAATCCGGAGCTTAGGCCGCTGTTGGAGGAAACCTTCAAAAAAAACATAGAAGAAGGCATTGCGGAGCTCATTCAAAAGTGCCAAGAATTGTATTGCGATGCCTTTAGATTCGGTGAAAATGCAGCAAAGAATTTCTTAACCATAGACGAATTCGAAAGCTACGACTGGAACAGGCGCTTCCACGATGCGAAGGTGGAGGTCGACGTCGACTTTACTATCCGCAGGACGGGAGCACAGATAAAGAGTTACCCCATAAAAGAACCGATTGGAGAGGAATAGATGAAGTATTTAATCGTCGTGTTTTTGTCCGGCGTGCTGGTGTACCTTATGAGTTTCGCAAAGTACAACTGGGATAGAGACAATCGCATCGCGGCGGTAGGCGCGGCGATCGTTGGCTTAACGGCATTTGTTCTGCCGATTTACCTGATGTTCTGGGGGAACTTTGAAGTATGACCCCATTATGCGGTTAATTTACAATAGAGCAGCAAAGAAAATGGCATTCGCAATAATTGAATGCCATTTTGACTGTTTATTGTAGAGTTATCTTTGCCTAACCTATGAGTTCTACCATCAGGCGCAGGGCGTCGACGTAGCCGTCGATGCCGCGCCCCTTGATGGTCGCCGCGCAGGCAGGGCGCACGAAGGAGGTTCTTCGGAATTCCTCGCGGGAATCGGGGTCTGAAATATGCACCTCGATAGCGGGCAGCCCGACGGCTTTCAGCGCGTCAAGAAGGGCGATGCTGGTGTGGGTATACGCCGCGGGGTTGATGATTATGCCGTCTACCCTGGCGAACGCGCCCTGGATGGCGTCTATTAGCGCTCCTTCGCTGTTGGACTGGAAGAATTCCACCTCGACGCCGAGGTCGTCCGCTTCGGAGCGGACGAGGTTGACCAAATCGAGATAAGTCTTCCTTCCATAAATCTGCGGTTCGCGAACGCCCAGCATATTGATGTTAGGCCCGTTCATCACGAGTATTTTCACAAAAATCCCTCCAAATTTCCTTCGCCGTTTCCTCGGGAGTGCCTATGTTCGCCTCCGCCACGTCTCTAAAGCGCACATAGAGCGGAAGGCGCTCCGCGGCCATGGCTTCGAGGTTTGAGGAGAGCGACAGCGGTCTACCCTCGCTAGGCAGGAGTTTTGTATCGCGAATCAGGTGGTAAACCCGACCGTTCTGGCGCAGGGACGGGTAATTGCGCTCATCCAGTACGACGCCGCCGCCCGTCGTGATGATTTTGCCGTTGAGCGCGCAGTAATGCGCGGTTTGCTCGCGCTCCATCCTGCGAAATTCCGCTTCGCCGAACAAATCGAAAATCCTGGTTATGGGCATGTGCGCCGCTTCTTCTATCTTTTGGTCTATGTCTATTACCTCGCGACCGGTCAATTCGGAAAGCGCCGCGCCAACGGTGGTCTTGCCGCTGCCAGGCATACCTATTAGTATTATGTTCTCCGTTTCGGCGCGAATCAACCCGAGTATGCGCTCGTTCTCGGAATCGGGTATCTTGTTTCCGAAGAACAGTTCCTCTGCCGCCTTTGCCTGGGCGACAAGCATGGGGAGCCCGTTCGAATTGGGGATTCCTCGCTCTTGCGCCATCATAAGCAGCGCCGTCCTGCGCGGGTTATAGACGAGGTCCAAAACGCCTTCGCATTCGGGGAATTGGGAAACTTGCACAACCGATTCGCCGCTCTTGGGGAACATCCCCACAGGCGTTGCGTTTATGAGCAGCTGCGCGTCGCTGTGGCGGGAAAGATTGTCGTAATTGTCCTCCCCGCTTCGGGAGACGACGACAATGCTCGTTGCCCCGGACTCCTTTGCGACATACTTCGCGGTCAGCGAAGCGCCGCCGCTGCCGAATATTACGACCTTCTTACCCAAAAAGTCGATACCTGCGCGCTTTGCCATGTACTCGAGGCCGTAAGCGTCGGTATTGTCGCCGTGCAGGCCGCTCGGCGTACTAATTATAGTGTTTACGCTGCTTATCGCCTTCGCTCTTTCGGACAGTGTATCGCAGTATTCCATGACGCTGCGCTTGTACGGTATGGTAACGTTCAGCCCGCCGATTTCGTTGCCGGCGAAAAAGCCCGGGAGCTCCTCGGGTTCAAGCTCGATTAGCCTGTAATCGGGGTTGCCGAGCTCCTTGTGAATCATTTCGGAATAGCTGTGACCAAGCGTGCGCCCAAGCAGCCCGTATACCTTTTTGTTCGTATCATTATTCATTTTCACACCATCGAATAGTTTCCGAGGAATATGCAGTTCTCGCTGATGCTTTCCAGCTCCTCCAGCATGGGGAGCACGCCTGATTCGCGCACAGATGCCTCCAGCTCGAGGAAGAATATGAACTCGAAGTTGCGCCCCGTAACAGGGCAGCTTTCCAGCTTGCTCATATTGATGCCGCGCACCGCAAGCTTGGAGAGCAGACTGAAAAGCGCGCCGGGCTTGTTTTCGCAAGGGAGTATGAGGCTTATCCTGTTTGCCCCTGCGTATATCGCGGGCTCCTTCGCGATGCAGATGAAGCGGGTGTAGTTGTTTTCGCTGTCTTGAATGTCGTCCTTCAAGACCTTGAGACCGTAAAGCTCCGCGCACTCATGGGAGCATATCGCCGCGCAGTCTGTGCGCTTTGATTCGGATATTTGCTGGGCGGCCACTGCTGTGTTGGCGCAAGGAGTAACCTTAACGCTGTTCCCCAAGGATGCGAGGAACTTGCTGCATTGACCAAGCGCTTGCTCGTGGGAGTATATTTCACGAATGTCGGATAGTTTTGCGCCGGGGTTCGCCAGAAGCTCGTGCCGTATGCACAGGTTCACCGAGCGAACGATGGAAAAGCGCTTGTGCTGCAGCAACTCGTAAATAGCGCGGATAGAGCCGTTGGAGCTGTTTTCGATTGGCACTACGCCGAATTTGCACAGTCCGGACTCGACCGCGTCGAACACAGCTTCGAAGTTCTTGACGAACATCACGTTGCCCCGAGGCAAGAGCATATCGCACGCGGCTTGCGAATTGGAGCCTTCCACACCCTGGCAGGCTACCGAACCCGACCTCGGGAACGCGTCTTCCCCCGCTAGAAGCGCCTGCTCTATCTGGTTGCGAATGCGCGAGGGGCGGCGATAAAGCTCGCTCTGCCTAGCTTTTGAAAGCTCTATAATGTCGTGGAACAGGCGATAGGCGTACTGCTCGAGGTCTCCTGACTGTTCCTGCACCCTTGCCAGTATCTCCCTTTCGCGCGCCTTGTTCACGACAGGCAGTGTGTTTTCATTCTTGTATTCCGCGACTTTTTCGGAAAGCCGCATTCGCTCGATGAATAGCTTTAGAAGTTCTTCATCCACGCTGTCTATTTTATCTCTAATTTCTTTAATATCCATATTTAATTCTCCTTCTCTAAAATCAAATCCAA
>CALNBC010000242.1 GCA_937874755.1 uncultured Clostridia bacterium | reverse complement strand
GAAGAGAGCAGAATCTCGTTGACGCGATAAGGCAGGGCGGAGCATACGTCCCCGAACTCTCGCTGGTTGCCGAATGCGAAGGGCAAATCGTGGGGCAGGTCATGCTCTCGAGGGCAAGGCTTGTAAATCGCCCCTTCGAAGGCTTGCTCGTGCTCGCGCCAATCTGCGTTGGCTTGGATATGCGCGGCAGGGGGGTGGGCGGATTGCTCATTGCCGCCGTTCTCAAGAAGGCGGCTAAGATGGGCTTTTCCGGGGTTGTACTCGTAGGAAATCCCGATTATTACGGTCGGTTCGGGTTTGCATGCGCTAAAAAATACGGGCTCGCCCCAAAACAAGAGTGCGTGCCCGAAGAAGTATTTATGGCGATTCCCCTTTGCAGCGAATGGGACGCGCAAATTGCGGGGGAAATCGATTTAGAAAAGCCCTATTAGCGCATTAGCCGAGCATGTGATCCATCTTTTCCACCATGGTTGTAGGCGCTATCATAATTATCCTGTCCCCGTGGTTCAGCAGCCTGTCCGGCTTGGGGGAAATATCCATGTTCCCGTCTTCGGTGCAAAGGGCGACGACGTTCGCGCCGTAGTGCCCGCGAAGGTCGAGCTGGCGCAGGTTTTTGCCCACCCATTTTTCGGGGCATTGCATATCTGTAAAGCAATAGTCGTTCGAAAGCTCAATAAAATCCAGCACGTTGTTGGAGACGAGCTTCTGGGCGAGCCTTGCGCCCATATCCTTCTCGGGCATGACTATTTTGTCCGCCCCGACTTTCTTGAGTATCTTGGCGTGGAGGTCGTCCGTTGCTTTAGCTATTATCGTCTTGGCTCCGGCTTCTTTCGCGAGCACCACAGCCATGATGGAGGACTGAAGGTCGTGACCTACGGATACGACCACTACATCAAAGTTCGAGAGTCCGAGCTGGTGGATGCTCTCTTCGTCGGTAATGTCCATAATAAGGGCATGGGTTACCTCGTCGGCGACTGAGTTTATGCGATCTTCGTCGCTGTCCACCGCAAGCACGTCGTGACCCATCGAAGCGAGGGTGAGAGCCATAGACGCACCGAAGCGACCGATTCCGAGTATTGCGAATTGTTTGCGTGCCATTTTATTCTCCTTGTAAAATTACGGCATTTGTCTTATGTATTTTTTGCTTCAATAATAATCAATATACGACGCTTGCGCAAAGCACTGTTTTAACCGACCATTATCCTCTCTTCGGGGTAGTGCGCCCCGCCTTCGTTGCCACTCTTGCCGGCGAAGGCTATCGCCAGGGTTATGGGGCCTACTCTGCCGCAGAACATTCCTATCATTAATATTACCTTGCTGAAAGGCGAAAGCGAGGCGGTGATGCCCATGCTGTTGCCCACCGTTCCGAAGGCGGAAGCGCATTCGTAGACGATTTCCGTAAGGGTGATGTCGGTTCTTGCTTCGGCGAAGCAGATGCTAACTACCATAAACATGAGCAGTCCCAGTGCGATGAACGCGATCGCGAAGGCGCGCCTGCCCGTTCCCGATGGGAGCTTTCTTCCCGCGAACTCTAGGTCGTTCCTGCCCTTTACAACGCTCGTAATCTGCAGCAGCGTGGCAAACATGGTGGTTGTTTTGATACCGCCGCCCGTCGAAGCGGGGCTTGCGCCTATAAACATCAGCACTATGCACAGCATTAGCGAGCCGTTTGTCAAAAGCCCCTGATTGACCGCGGCGTAGCCGCAGGTTCGAAGCGTTACGGATTGGAAGAACGAGTTGGTCAACCTGTCCCCGAAGGCC
>CALNBC010000241.1 GCA_937874755.1 uncultured Clostridia bacterium | reverse complement strand
AGTATTCCCCCTGGGCTTTCTCCAAAACGTCCACAGCGTCTTTGAAGCTGCGTATGCCCCTGCAAAGGTTAGCGAGCAGCTCTGAATGAACCGAATTATCCCCCATGGCGGCCTTTACCGCGGTTGACGACTCCGCGAGTACTTTGGAATAGCGAATGCAGGCGGGGAGTATCTTCTGGCGGGACATTTTGAGCATGGTCGCGGATTCGATGGAGCCGTGCTTGGCGTAGCTCATCAGCGCTATTTCCCTGCGGGAGGAAAGCTCGGTCGCGGAAAGCACTCCTTGGCGGGTGAATACGTCCACCAGGTCGGGGGAGGTCATGACCTCTATTGCGTCGACGGTGCTCTCGATGCAGGGCAGTCCGCGCCGCTCGGCCTCTTGGCGCCACTCGGCGGTATAACTATCTCCGTTGAAGAGTATGCGCCTGCTCTTTATCGCAAGATCGGCGAGTATATCCTTAAGGCTTTCGCCCGATTCTAGCCTGTCGGCAATGCGCATGAGCTGCTCGGCGACTATGGTGTTCAGCACTGTGTTTGGCAGCCCCAGGGACTGGGAAGAGCCCACCATGCGGAACTCGAACTTGTTGCCCGTAAAGGCGAAGGGAGAGGTGCGGTTCCTGTCCGAAGTATCTCTAAGGAGCATGGGCAGCGTGGATACGCCAATGGTCATTTCCTTCTTTTTAGCAAGGGAGCCCGTCTGCTTTTCTGCAAGGTGGTCCACAAGGGCGCAAAGGTCGGAACCTATGTACGCCGATATGACCGCGGGCGGGGCTTCGTTGCCGCCCAGGCGGTAGGAGTTGCCCAACGAAGCGCAACTCATGCGAAGGGCGGGGGAGTACTCGTTCACCGCGGCGATGACCGCCATGAAGAAGGTGTTGAATACGTCCGAATCCTCTAGCTTTTTGGCGGGCTTGAGCAGGTTTTTGCCCGTGTCGGTCATCAGCGACCAGTTGTTGTGCTTGCCCGAGCCGTTCACATGGTCGAAGGGCTTCTCGTGCAGCAGGCAGGCGAAGCCGTGCCTTTCGGCGACCCTTCGGAGCATCTCCATGATGATTTGATTGTGGTCGGTGGCGATGTTCGCCGATGCGTAAACAGGGGCGAGCTCGTACTGCGCGGGCGCCGCCTCGTAGTGCTGGGTCTTTGCGATGACGCCCAGCTTCCAGAGCTCCTCGTTGAGCTCCGCCATAAACTTTGCCACGCGAGAGCTCATGTTGGAATAATACTGGTCTTCCAGCTCCTGTCCCTTTGCGGGGGGAGCGCCAAAGAGCGTGCGCCCGGTGTATATGAGGTCCTTTCTGCGGGCAAAAGCGGATTTATCAATAAGGAAATACTCCTGCTCGCCGCCCACGCAAGGCACAACCTTTTTCGCTTCGACCCCAAGCAGCCCTAGCACGCGCACAGCCTGGCGGCTGAGCGATTCCATAGAGCGCAGCAGGGGTGTCTTTTCGTCCAAAGCCTCGCCCGAATAGGAGCAAAAGGCGGTGGGAATGCAAAGGGTGGAGACTTCCCCGTCCTTACGGACGAAGGGCGGGCTGGTGCAGTCCCAAGTGGTGTAGCCCCTCGCCTCGAAAGTGGCGCGCAGCCCTCCCGATGGGAAGCTCGATGCGTCCGTCTCCCCGCGTATTAGCTTTTTGCCGTCAAAATCGAGTATGACCTTGCCCGACTCCTCGGCGGGGGAAAGAAAAGCGTCGTGCTTTTCGGCGGTTTGACCGGTCATTGGCTGGAACCAGTGGGTATAATGGGTCGCGCCCAGACCGACAGCCCAGTCGCGCATCGCCACCGCGACCTGGTTCGCCAGCTCGATGGTCAAGGGCGCTCCCTCGTCGATGGTGCGGCGCAGGGCGGCATAGGCGTCCGCCGGAAGGTACGCCTGCATGGCGGCATCCGTGAACACGTTCTCTGCAAAGTATTCGGTGACGTAAGGTTTCATTTTCTCCATTCAGCTCC
>CALNBC010000240.1 GCA_937874755.1 uncultured Clostridia bacterium | reverse complement strand
TAAGGCCACGTGACTGGAGTTCAGACGTGTGGTCTTCCGATCTGGGACTATATCGGCGCCTTCCTCTTTCAGTCGGCGCATTTGTTCCAACATATCTGCATGGGTACAAAATGACCCGGTGAGCGCAAATCCAATCTTTAAGCTATCCATTGTTGTCTATCCTTTCGCTGTGGGCAAGCGTTCTCAGTATTACTCGTTTCATGTAGTCTCCCGCGGATTTGGGAGCCACCCTCCCCGGCAGACCGAGGGCGTGTTCGGTGCGTATTCCCAAAGCCTGCGCAGCTTCAAAATCCACTCCTCCCGGTTTCGAGGCAAGGTCTATAATATACGCTTCTTGCTTGAGATGGCGTAATTCACTCTTGCCTAGCACCAGATGGGGAACTGTATTTATGACAACGTCGGCGGCAATCCCGCCATGCTGCAAATAATCAAAATCGTGGGCGGCGTGGGCAAATACGCCCGCAGCCGCGATGTCCTTTACATTCCTCGCCAGCACCGTCACTTTTGCGCCAAGGGCGGTAAACACCTGATTTACGCACTTCGCCACCCTGCCGTACCCCAAGAGCAGCACTTCCATATCTCTTATCGTGGCGGGCGTGTTTTCCATCGCGAGCATGGTGAATATTTCGTCGTCCAGAAAACTGACATAAGCAATTTCCTTTTTTGCAATCAATTCCAAGGCTTTGGGGGTTGCTTTGCCTCCGAATATATATGATTCAGGGGGCGCCGATGCCGCAATGCTTTCCGTGACCGGTTTGGCGGGGGAAAGCACCAGGGCGCAATGTGCACCCTTAGGCTGTGCAGAGCAAATTGTATCTGAATCACAACAAACGACCTCGTACCCTTCCTCTGCGAGGGCAGCGGCAAGGTAAACATTGCGTTTGTCGCTCTGGTCTACTAGAAAAAACGGCAATTTCATCTGGGCGCCTCCTTTTCCGTAATATATGCCAAAAGGCGGGGATAGGTTATCGATTTGTTGCAGTATTAACGAAGTCGAGCGGGCAGCCCCGGCACATTCCAACCCGGCAAATCCAGAATGAATCGGGGTGAGTACCGGGAACCGCATTGCAGAATACTACATAGTATAAAGAATGTAAAACGCAGTGGAGAGAGAGGATAAAAAATGGCAGAAAGGCATATATTTTTCGGCGGCAATACCCCCGAGGGATTCCATAGCTATTATGACAATGTATTGAACAGCGGGAAAGACAATCGGCTAATCATACTAAAGGGCGGACCGGGCGTCGGCAAGAGCTCGTTTGCGCGCGCCGTTGCGAAGGCGTTCGCGCCAAAGGTAAACTGCATAGAGTACCTGCATTGCTCGGGCGACGGCGACAGCCTGGACGGAATATGCATACCGCAGTTCAAGGTGGCGATAATCGACGGTACGTCGCCCCACATGATAGATCCAAAGGTGCCCGGGGCGTTCGACGAAATAATCAATCTGGGGCAGTATTTGGACGAGGCGAAGCTCGCGCCCCGCAAACAGGAAATAATAAAGGCAAATCAAACAAAAGCCGGGCATTACAAAAGCGCTTATCGCTACCTCAAGGCCGCCCAGCTTATCGATGGCGACAGTCTGGCGGCGCACGAGGACTGTCTGGATAAAAAGGTGCTCTGCGAGCTTACCAATGATATTATAAAGCGGGCATTGCCGGCGGACGAAGCGCGGGTCGGGACTGCGAGGAAGATGTTCGCGTCGGCGATAAC
>CALNBC010000239.1 GCA_937874755.1 uncultured Clostridia bacterium | reverse complement strand
TCCGTCTTTAAGTCAAAAGGTCAATCCGGCAAGCCGCTCTGCACCAATCCACCTTATGGCTACATTAAAGCCCCGGAAGATAAGACCCATTGGATTGTTGATGAAGAAGCCGCTAAAGTGGTAAAAGAAGCATTTCATTTATGTATGCAAGGTTATGGCCCTACACAAATTGCTAAAGAGTTCAGCAAACGCCGCATAATGAACCCTACAGCTCATGCAAAGGCAAACGGAATCAATATTCCGGACAACAGAGGCCATGATGATGATTATATCTGGCGAGGTAGCACAATAGTTCATATGCTTTCAAGGCAGGAGTATTTAGGGCATACGGTGAACTTCAAAACCTATCGAAAGTCCTATAAGCAGAAAAAGCAGATGAAGAATGACCCGTCAGAATGGGTGATTTTCGAGAATACCCATAAAGCGATTATTGAGGAGCCGATGTTCGAGGTAGTTCAGAAAATACGAGACGGTAGACGCAGGCTTACGCCGATGGGCGAGATGCCAATCCTCTCTGGTATGCTCTTCTGCGCTGATTGTGGCAACAAGTTATATCAAGTGCGTGGACGTGGATGGGAGCATGAAAAAGAACATTTTGTGTGTGCTACCTATCGTAAGATTAAAGGCGGCTGCAGTTCTCACCAGATACGCAATGTAGTAGTCGAGGAATTGCTCCTTGACGGTATCCGCCGGGTTACAGCTTTTGCCAGAGACCATGAGAATGAATTTGTGGAGATGGTTACCAAGAAAACAAGGACTGACCTTGACAAAAGTATGCGTGATGGCAAACGAGAATTAGAGCAGTCACAGGCTCGTATCAGTAAGCTGGATGAAATTATCCAAAGGCTTTATGAGGATAATATAGAGGGTAAGATTTCCGATGAGCGTTTTGCCAAGATGACCGCCAACTACGAAGCCGAGCAGAATACCCTTGTAAGCCGAGTGGCAGAAATAAAATCCACTATGACTTCGGAAAAGGAAAGTGCACTGGGAGTTGACCATTTCCTTGCCTTGGTACGAAAGTACACAGATATAAAGGAACTCACAGCGGAGATTATCCGGGAATTCGTTGAAAAAATCTATATTTACAAGGCAGAGCGCATTGACGGCAGACGAGTACAGCGTATCAAAATAGTTTATAACTGCATTGGCGAGTTTGACCCACCGGTTTCTACATCCACCACAGAAAAAGAAAAATCGGCATAGCCGGTAACACTACCAAACTATGCCGATATTTTTCCGGGATATAAAATCCCTAAGACTAACCCTCTAAAAAGGGGTGTATTTAATCGGCTTATCCCGTTTTTATACTTCTTCTTCGGGCGCGCTTTCCCAGACCACGTCATCCACGCCCAGCGCATCCTCCATAAGGTGGACAAGCTCCAGCATACTGCGGAAGTTCTGGGTCTTGTTACCCTCCACCCAGCTTACGGTACCCTGCCAAGTCGCGCATTGCCGGAACATAACCCGCACGACAAAAGTCCCCTTCTCGCCGGATTGAAGTTGCTTTTCGTCTATTACATGAAGATTTCCCATGGTCTCTCCTCGATTGATTTTTTGTTTTTCGGATGAGGTGCGGAAATAACGCTTGCCAAAGGATGCTTGGGGAAATGAATTAAGGTCGAACACCTGCTCAGCGAGACTAATGACTTGTTCGAGAGTATAAAACGGGTGCTCGCTGTGAAGAAAAGCTGAATAAACCCTTCCTTTGATTACTACACCGTCAGCTTCATCCACGCAGATTATCAGCCTTGCAAAATCTGCATTGTTTTTATATTTTTCACAGTTTTGGTACTGCACCACTGCGCAACCCATTTCCGCGATGACACCTCATATCCTCTGTTTTGATTTGAATTATCCCACGAAGCGGTAACAGAACGGTCACAAGCGACGAATTACACAATACTTTTTTGCGCTTTGTGGAACTCACAGCGAATGCGCCGAAAAATCGGCGCATTTTCAGCGGCAACAGACACTCCGCAATAATCCTTAGTTTGCTTTGATGACCTCTTCTGCCCTGAGTATAAACTCCCTGAGCACCTTGAGCCTGGCAAACTTCTTGTCGTTCCCTTCGACAATCACCCAAGGGGCGCACTTAGTGTTGGTCTTAACGAGCATTTCGTTCATCGCTTCTATATAGAGATCCCACTTTGACCTGTTTCTCCAATCTTCGTCTGTAATTTTGTATACTTTATCCAAATCGCTCTCTCTATCTTTGAATCTCTTAAGCTGTTCGTCCTTGTCGATCGCCAGGAAGAATTTCACGACCAGCGCTCCGCCCCCGCACAGCTGCTCTTCCATCTCGTTTATTTCGTCGTATGCCCTGCTCCATTCGCGCTCGCTCACAAAGCCTTCTATTCTCTCGACCATGACCCTGCCGTACCAGCTCCTGTCAAACACCGCCATCTTACCCCCGGACGGGAACTCCCGATAGAACCGCCACAGGTAATGGTAGCTCCGCTCGGGTTCGCGGGGGGCAGCTATCGGCACGACGTCGTAAAATCTGGCGTCCATTATGCGGGTCAACCTCTCGATTGCACCGCCCTTGCCCGCGGCGTCCATGCCCTCAAAAACGAGTATAGTCGGGATTTTTTTGTTGTAAAGCGCATAAGTGAGCTCCTGCGCCCGCTCTTGCAGCTTGTCAATTTCGTTGTCGTATACCGCATCGTCTACGCTCAGCGTCAAATCAACATCGTCCAGAGGCTTCGGTCCGTCGTATGGCTTTCTTTCAAAAACCTCGGCTTTTTGCTTCTCTACGAACTTCAGCTTTTTATTGATTTCTTCGATGGTCTTCCCGATTACCTCTTTGGCGGCATCCTTTAAGTCTTGAGAGGAGATTACATTCCACCGCGCAAAGCCAAAGTCGGTCTTTTTGAGTATATTTTCGAAATTCTCACGGTACTCCTTGTAGTCCTTGCACTGCTTTTCGTCTATTTCGGTGACAAAGAAAGCTCGATTCCTGTCTCCCTTGAGTTCGGCAATCCTTTCCTGCAGAGTCTTTTTCTTTATGTGCAGGAAGAACTTGAGTATCAGCATATTGTCGTCCGTCAGCTGTTTCTCAAAAACCTTTATAAGCCCTTTGCTCTTCTTTAGGTCTTTTTTATCTAATTTAAGGTCGCTTAACAGATTAAAGTAGTAGCTTCTATCCAGTATGCTCATATCGCCCTTTTTGGGCAGAAGCTGCCAGTACTCCCACATAAAAGGCTTGTCCGTTGCGAAACGGCTGCTGTAATCGTATTCCTTGACGTGGTAATTCCTCGGGTTCAGCTCTCTGATTAGGTCGTTGATTATGTACTCATGGCCGGCGCCTTCCCAGCCCTCGATAATTACCATGACCGGAATACCCGCGTCTATCAGCTTTCTCTGGAGTCTGGCGAGTTCTTCCCCCAGTTCGGAAGTCTTCTGCTCGGCATATTTGCCGGGGAACCCGTCAAAATCGTACCCCTTTAACATAGCATCCCTTTCTTTAAATCGTCCAGCGCATCCGTTCAATAGTGTGCGCATTTGCCTGAGAAGCAAAATCGCACTTGATAAACGATAGCCAAAACTGACGGCGATTCTGTTATTCCCTTGCCCTCTGCAAATACTATTCCGACATTTCTTTTAATTATTATATCATTATGACGGGGCATATCAATGCGTATATTTATCGTTCAGCGGTTCCTTTTTACCGGGTGCGCGCCTTCGTTCTTGTGATGTAGACCCCGCGCCGCATCTCATGTTATAATGTACATTATCAAAAAATGCCACGGAAAAGAGAAGGAACTGCAATGCCAAAGGATCCATTCATACTAAGCGCGAAGGACGCGGTCAAATTTGGCTCGACCCCTGTCGAGAATCTTTTTATGACCGAATTTTTGCCCTCTGCGCCTGCGGAATATGTCAAGGTCTATTTGAGCGCGCTGTTCCAAAGTAGTTACCCCGAAGCCGCAGAGCCCACTATGGAGCAATTCGCCTCGGCATTGGGAATGGATACCAAGACGGTGCTCGCCGCCATGCGCTATTGGGAGATGCTGGGCATCGCCCGGCCGGTGGACGGCGCAAAGGACAGGTTTGAGCTGGTCAACGTGCGCACCGCGATGTTTACCTCCGATACTGCAATTTCCACCAAGCTGATGTATCGCTATGCGGATTTTAACGCCAAGCTCGCCACTGTGACGCGCAGCAAGCATTTGACCCCTTCGGAATACGGCGTGATTTACAACTGGATTGAGGAGCAGGGCTTTACGGAGGACGCAGTGCTCGCCGTCGCGGAGCACGCCATGAGGGACGGAGGCAAGCGCAGTCTGGTAGCGCGCATGACCCCGCGCATACAGGCGCTTAAAAACAAGGGCTCGTTCACAGGCGAAGAAGCCCGCGCCCAGATGGAGCAGTACGAGCTTTTGACCAGCCCCGCTAGGGCGGTCGCAAGGCAATTGGGGCTTTTGCGCCTTCCCACGCTGGACGAGCACAATTACTACATCAAGTGGCGGGACGAATGGGGCTTTTCGCCCGACGCGATAATCGCCGCCTGCGCAGAGCTCACCCGAATACGCGAGCCTAACTTCATGTACCTGGACCGGGTGCTGGCGAGCAAGTACGCCGATGGCAAGCTGAGCGCCGAAGAAATCGGGAACGACACCGTGAAGGACGAGGCAGACAAGCTGACCCTTCGGCCCTTTGCAAGGGCTTTGGGCGCAAAGAGCGTCAAGCGTGAATTCATAGAATACCTGCGCCGCTGGCGGGACGCGGGCATGGAGGACGATACTATACTCCTGCTGTGCGACGCCGCGGCAAACAGAGGCATGAACACATTTGCGGAAGCGGATGCGTTTATCGTCAGGTTCATAGACCGCGGGGTAGTCGAAAAAGATAAGGTTGCGGAGAACCTCGCCCTCGAGTCAGATGCCAGGGAGGTCCTCGCCGCCGCGGGGCTCCAGAAGCGCACCGTCACGGAGCGGGACAAGGAGCTAATCGCTAAATATCGCCCCTCGCTGTCGTTGGAAGTCATGCTGGAGGGCGCGTCTATGTCCCGCGACAAGGCATCCCCCCTGGCGTATCTGAACGCGCTGTTGGCGCGCTGGAGCGGCGAGGGCGTGAAGACGGTGGCGGACGCGAGAAAGAGCGCATCTGCAACGACAGAGCGGGTAAAGGGCGCGAAGGGCGCGGGGGCGCAGCAGTTTCCAAACGCCTCGTTTGACGAAGGAACTGTGGACAACCTAGTCGATAAGCTATAGCGAGTGAAGGGGCTAAAATATAAAAAGGAACAGCAAATAGATGCAAAAGAGCGTAGCCGAGATTTTTCAAACCAGGCGGGACAAGCGCATAAATGACTTCAGCAGAAAGCAGCAGGAGGTCTATTCATCCATCCCCGGCTTTTCGCAACTCGAAAGGGACATGAACCTGGCAAGGGCCAGCAAGGACGAAGAAACCCTGGTTAGGCTTGTAAAAGAGCGGGAACAAGCGCTAACTTCGGCGGGCTTCCCGAATGATTACCTCGAGAGCCAGTTTTTTTGTACTGTTTGCGAAGATACCGGCAACCTCGAGGACGGCTCGGAATGCGTCTGCATGAAGCGCGCGAGGTACCAGGCGGCGGCGAAGCTCTCCAACATGGAAAAGCTCTGCGGCGAGAACTTCGAAAGCTGGGATTTTTCCGTCATGCCCGAAGGCGACCAGAGGGACGGCTCAAAAAAACTCTATTCCATCTGCGAGGAGTACGCCGAATGCATCCCCTGCGGCAAGCTAAGGAATCTGGTAATAGTGGGCGGAACGGGTCTGGGGAAGAGCTATGCGCTGCACGCCATAGGCAACCGCGTGCTGGAACGGGGCGTATCTGTCAGGTTAATCAATGCCCCACGCTTTTTTGCCGCCGAGATGGAGCGTATTCGCGGCGGACAGGACGAGAACGCCGCACTTTACAACGTCGAGCTGCTGCTTATAGACGACCTCGGCGCGGAGCCCGCCAATTCTTCCGTTGCGGCGGACAGCCTTTTTGCCCTGTTTGACCACCGCACCTGTGAAGGACGTTTCACCTGCGCCGCCAGCAACCTCTCCCCCGGCGAGATCGCCCAAAGGTACGGCGCGAGAATTACCTCCCGATTGATGGACGCGAGTTGCTCAAAGGTGCTCAGCCTCTCGGGAAAGGACTTAAGGCTTACCTCCCGGCGTTGACAAAGCTGGGATTTTGAGTCAAAATATAATTTCAAGACTATCGATAAATCGGCGCAATAGGTTGCTCAAAATGGCTAAAAATGCGCGAATTCGGCTCATGGCAAGCCCATTGTTAAACGGAACTTGCGGAATCGCGCTTGCATATTAACATAATACTGAATTTTGGAGGTAGCAATGGCGGAATACACCACAAACGAAGGCGAACGCCTGAATTTCATAGAGGAGATAGTGGCGGAATTCGTGCAAAACGGAGGCGGCCCAGTGGTGACTCGGTTCCCGCCGGAGCCGAACGGCTATCTTCACATAGGTCACGCCAAGGCGCTGTGCATAGACTTCGGCATCGCGGAAAAGTTCGGCGGCAAGTGCAACCTGCGCTACGACGACACCAACCCCGCAAAGGAAGACGAGGAATACATCGACGCCATAGAGTACGACATCAAGTGGCTGGGTTTTGAATATGCCCAGAAGCTCTTCGGCTCGGATTACTTTGACACCTGCTACGAGCTCGCCGAAAAGCTCATCAAAAAGGGTGTCGCCTTCGTGTGCGACCTCTCCAAAGAAGAAATTCGCGAGTACCGCGGCACGCTGACCGAACCGGGCAAAAACTCCCCTTACCGCGACCGCTCGGTGGAAGAAAACCTCGATTTGTTCCGCCGTATGCGCGCAGGTGAATTTGCCGACGGCACGCGGACACTGCGCGCCAAGATAGACATGGCTTCCCCGAACATCAATATGCGCGACCCTGCGCTTTACCGCATACTGCATATGCCCCACCACCAGACGGGGGACAAGTGGTGCATCTATCCCATGTACGACTTCGCCCACCCCATTCAGGACGCGCTTGAGGGCATCACCCATTCCCTCTGCTCTTTGGAATACGAAATCCACCGCCCACTATACGACTGGGTGGTGGAGCAATGCGAATTCGAACACAAGCCCCGCCAGATAGAATTTGCCAGGCTGAACCTCGAACGAACGGTCATGTCCAAGCGGTACCTGCGCACACTTGTGGAATCGGGCGCGGTCAGTGGATGGGACGACCCCCGCATGCCCACACTTTGCGGCATGCGAAGGAGGGGTTACACAGCCAACGCGATAAAGGACTTTTTGAGCCGCGCCGGTGTAGCAAAGGCGGATTCGGTCTCCGACCCCGCCATGCTAGAGCACTGCCTGCGGGAGGACCTCAACCCCACCGCCCACAGGATGAGCGCGGTTATCGACCCTGTCAAGGTCACGCTGACCAACTGGCCGGAAGATTTGGTAGAGAAGCTGGAGTTTGAGAACCTGCCGGGCAACGAAGCCGCGGGCAACCGCGAAGTGCTGTTCGGAAGGACGCTTTACATCGAGCGGGAGGACTTTATGGAAGACCCGCCCAAGAAGTTTTTCCGCCTTAAGCCGAACGGCGAGGTGCGCCTCAAGAACGCCTATATAATCAAATGCGAGTCCGCTATAAAGGACAATGCGGGGAACATAGTCGAGCTGCTATGCACCTACGACCCCGAAACCAAGAGCGGAGAGAACCAGCGCAAAGTGAAGGGCACGCTGCACTTTGTTTCTGAAGCGGAGGCGGTCAAAGCGGAATTCAGGCTGTACGACTACCTGCTTTTGCCCGACGACGACCCCGAAACGAAGGACCTCGACTACACCCAGCGCGCAAACCCCGACTCCCTCATAGTAAAACACGGCCTTGTTGAGAGGGCATTAGCACACGCCAATATCGGCGAGACCTTCCAGTTCCTGCGCACAGGTTACTTCTGCAAGGACGCGGATTCTGCCGAAGAGCTGCCCGTATTCAACCGCGCAGTAGGGTTAAGGGACAGCTACAAGGGCTGATAGCAAGGCGGCATTTACTACACGCTCATCTCATCATAAAGGCCGCACCTGTATACCGGTGCGGCGAACAGATACGGAGGATTCAATCATGGTCCGCACACGCTTCGCGCCTTCCCCGACGGGATATATGCACATCGGCAACCTTCGCTCGGCGCTTTACGCTTGGATTTTCGCCCGCAGCGAGGGGGGCCAGTTCCTGCTCAGGATAGAGGATACTGACCAGGCGAGGGAAGTCGCCGGCGCAGTGGACGTCATTTACGAAACCCTTAGGGAAGTGGGCATGGACTGGGACGAAGGACCGGACATTGGAGGCCCCGTAGGACCGTACGTCCAGTCCCAACGCAAGGAGATTTACGAGAAGTACGCAAAAATGCTCGTGGAAATGGGCGGCGCATACTACTGCTTTTGCACAAAGGAAGAGTTGGACGAAAGGCGCGAGCATGCCCGAGAGCAGGGCGAGGGCTTCAAGTACGACAAGCACTGCCTGCATATGCCAAAGAACGAGATACAAAAAATGCTGGACGAGAAAGTACCCTTCGTCATCCGCCAGAATATCCCGACTGTGGGCGAGACCTCGTTTACGGACGAGATATTCGGCACCATCACCGTGGAAAACAGCACGCTGGACGACAGTGTGCTCATCAAGGCGGATGGTTTCCCCACCTACAACTTCGCCAACGTGGTGGACGACCACCTGATGGGCATCACCCACGTCATGCGCGGCATGGAGTACCTCTCCTCCACCCCTAAGTACAATCTGCTTTACAAGTCCTTCGGCTGGGAAATCCCGAAGTACATCCACCTGACCCCGATAATGCGCGACGCCACCCACAAGCTCTCCAAGCGGGACGGGGACGCTTCCTATTCGGACTTTCGCGAGAAGGGTTATCTAAAGGAAGCTATCGTGAACTACATCGCGTTGCTCGGCTGGAACCCCGGCACCGAGCAGGAAAAATTCAGCATGGACGAGCTCATCGATGCCTTCTCGCTGGATGGGCTGAGCAAATCCCCAGCTATATTCGACCCCCTCAAGCTCAAGTGGCTGAACGGGGAGTACATACGCGCCTTGCCCGTCGAAGAATTTGGCAAGAACGCCGCGATTTGGTACGAGCGCGCCGGAGTCGCCCAGATGGACAGGCAAATACTCGACCGCCTGCTCCAGCCAAGGGTGGAGATATTTTCGGAGATACCCGAAAAGGTGAGCTTCCTGGTCGAGCGCCCCGCTCTTACTCCAGAGCTTTTTTTCAACAAGAAGAACAAGGTGACACCTGAGCTTTCGCTTGAGGTATTGAATCTTGCAATCGACGCTTCTGGCAGCATAGAAGAATGGAGCGAGGAGAATATTTCTCTCGCCATGGGCAACCTCGTAGAGAGCACGGGCAAAAAGACCGGCGCGATTTACTGGCCGGTGCGCGTGGCGCTTTCCGGGCTCGCGGTCACCCCCGGCGGCCCTGTGGAAATAGCCGCCCTCCTCGGCAGGGTAGAAAGTGCAAGCAGACTGTCCTCCGCCGTCGAATTCTTGAAAAACCTATGAATGACATAACGCGCCAATAAATGCTACCGGAGGTTTCCATGAAAGAAAACACAGCACGTATTACCGCCCTGCTTCTTTTCCTCGCCGACCTTGCTATCAACATCGCAGGGTACTTTCTTCTCCCCGCGGAAATGGCCATCTCGATGTTCGGCCCCAACCCAGTTCCGACTATTGTGTTGCTGATTGTGGGAGCTGCAGTGATTCTGCTCATCGCGTACAGACTGGCTACCGCGATGGACGAAGCAGTTCGCACCCAAATGGCGGTCATACTTGCC
>CALNBC010000238.1 GCA_937874755.1 uncultured Clostridia bacterium | reverse complement strand
GAAATTGAGGCGGCGGAAGTCGCGGCGGTGGCGGCGGTCGGGGAAGATAGCAAAACCCGAAAGCTGATAACACAAAGCACTATCGCTTGATATGGCATCTACCCAACAACCTATTACTGAAATCAAATCCCCGACAGGGCAACTCCTGTCGGGGATTTGTGAGTATCGGTATGCCGTAACTGCTTTAGTATGGTGAAAATCAGGGTTTGCGGCCTTCTCTGGCTACCCAGACTTTGCGTCCTGTTGTATCAATCTGCATCTATTCAGGCTTGTTTTCTTCCTGTTTTTCTGCAACCGGGATGGCTATCTTATTAAGCTCCTCGATAGTTTTGCCCGTAGGCTTAGCCGACTTACTGCGCGACTTCGGCGCAGCTCTTTTTGTTGTGCTTGCTGCGGTTTTCTCAGTAATCTTCGGCGCAGCTTTCTCAGTGGTCTTAGTCGTGGCTTTTTCAGCGGGCTTCGCGGCAGGTTTGCGCTTGGGTTTTGCGGGTTGCTTAGCGGCATCGGTCGCGTTTGCTGCCTGCGTTTTAGTAGCTGTCTTGCTCGCCTTCGTACTGGCCTTGGGTGCTTTGACCACTTCGCCTTCTTTTGGGTCGAGAGGCTTTGGCGCGAGTAGACTGTCATAAAGGTCAAGGTATTTCTTGGCGGAGATAGTCCAGCTGAAGTCCTGCGCCATAGTGCGCTGCATGAGCCCCGGCCATACGGCCTTGTCGTGGTAATAGCCGACCGCCGATTCTATAGTGAACAGCATTTCGTGGGCGTTGTAATTCGCGAAGGAAAAGCCGGTGCCCTCGTCGGTATAGCGGTTATACGGCTGCACACTGTCGCGCAGCCCGCCGGTTTCGCGCACGATGGGGATGGTTCCGTAGCGCATGGCGATCATCTGGGTAAGGCCGCAGGGTTCGAACTGCGAGGGCATGAGCAACATATCCGCCCCGGCGAAAATACGGTGGCTGAGCGCGTTGCTGTGCTCTATTCGCGTTGCGAACCGCCCGGAATAGCGCCAGGATGCCCAGCCAAAAAGGTCGTGGTATTGCTGCTCGCCGGTGCCGAGCACCACGAACTGAAGGTCGGTGCGCATCATGTCATCGATTACCCGGTCGATTAGGTCGATGCCCTTCTGACTGGTAAGACGGGAAACCATAGCGATAATCGGAACGTCCGGATTCGCCTCCAGCCCGAGGTCGCGCTGAAGAGCGGCCTTGCATTCCGCCTTGCCCGAAAGGTCTTCCGCCGAAAAATGGGCGGGGATGACAGGGTCGGTTGCAGGGTCGTATTCATTGGGGTCTATTCCGTTCAATATGCCAACAAGGGATGCGCTCTTGGCGCGGAGCAACCCGTCCATGCGCTCTCCGAAATAAGGAGTCTGAATCTCGTTTGCGTAGGAGGGGGAAACGGTGGTGATAACGTCTGAAAAGACTATGCCCGCCTTTAGGAAGTTGACGCAGCCGTAATATTCGAGCATATCCGAACGGAAATATTGATCGTCCAGCCCGAGGAGGTCGTCTATGAAGAGCCAGGGGAATATGCCCTGGAACCTTAAATTGTGGATGGTGAACGCGGTCTTGACGTTCTTCAGCAGGGGGTTTGCGCGGTACTGGGTGGCGAGCAGCGGCGCGATCATGCCCGTCTGCCAGTCATTTAGGTGGAGAATGTCCACCGAAAGCCCCAACCTGACTATGGTTTCCAGCACGGCGCGGCAGAAGAAGGAAAAACGTTCGCCCTCGTAATTACCGGAGCTGTAAACCCCTTCGTTGCCGAAGTAATACTCGTTGTCTATGAAATAATAGGTGACGCCGCTCTGCTCCAACGACAGCACGCCGCAGTACTGCTTGCGCCAACCAAGATTGACGTAAAACACCTGTTCGGTCTTCATGCGGGACTTGAACAATTCAGGGATATCCTTGTATTTAGGCAAAATTACACGAGCATCCACCCCCTGCTTAGCAAGGGCGACAGGCAACGTGCCTATTACATCCGCCAAACCGCCTGTCTTTATGAAGGGGGTACATTCGGATGCGGCAAATAACACTTTCATTGGAATCACACTCCTTGGGCAGGTAAATTGCATTTTATACCGGGTAGGGCGCGGGCAAACATCGGCGCCCGGCAAACTGACCGGTTTATGAGCGAAGGTTTATACTATGGCATTCTTGCGGATGACCACGGGGAAGCTCTCGGTTCCCAGCAGTCTGCGGTCGCGGCGCACGAGCACGCTCTTGTCCAGAATCACATTTTCTAGCTCGGCACATTCAGAAATCTCGCTGCCCTGCATAAGTATGCAGTTGCGTACCTTTGCGCCCCTTCCGACGCGCACCCCGCGGAACAGGATGCAGTTTTCGACAGAACCTTCGATGGTGCAGCCATCTGCGACCATGGAATTCTTCACTTCGGCGCTCCCGGCGTAACGTGCAGGCGGCTCATCCTTGACTTTGGTATAAATGGACGTGTTGGCGGAGAAAAGGTCTCCTCGCACATCACTCTTCAACAGGAGCATATTCTCTCTAAAGTAGGAGCTCAAGGAATTCAGCCTTGCGACGTGGTCGTTGTAGCGGAATCCGTATACCTTGAGCGTATCCAACCGCTTGAAGACTATGTCTCTCAAGAAGTCTGTGCAACCGCGACCGGCCGTTTCGTCCAACAGGCTTAGCATCAACGATTTCTCGATTATCATGCAGTCCATGGAGCAGTTGCCGGATTTCGGGTGCAGACAATCGATTTCCATATCGACTATTCTTCCCTGTTCGTTGAGAATAAAGCGCACCTCGTCGAGGGCTTCCGCGCCCTGCGGTCTGTCCACAGGTTCAATGTTATAAAGATAGGTTATGTCTGCCCCGTTGGACATATGCGCCTCCATGGCTTTTTCGTAGGAGGTGTTATACAGATTTCTGGCGGAGGTGAATATGCAGTATTCATAGGGTACTTTTTCGATATAGTTTATGGAGCCTCGAAGCGCATCCACATTCCCGAGATAAGACCCCGTATTTTCCCTGGTGAAGAAAGGAGTGAGCAGATAGAGACCGTCCCTCTTCCTATGCAGATCCCAAGGTGCGCCGCCGCCAACATGATCCATTAACGAATTGTAATTCCTTTGGGTAATGACGCCTACATTGGTGATACCTGTGTTGACTATGTTGGAAAGGGGGAAGTCAATCGCCCTGTATCTTCCGCCGAAGGGCACAGCGCCTACCGAGCGCTCGCTGGTAAGCTCCTTCAGGTGGGAATTGCTGTCGTCGGCATAAATAAGTCCGAAAGCGTTATTGATCATGGCTTGCCTCTCTTTATGAGTTAAAGTCGAAGTTCTGGTCCAGCATTACGCCCTTTTGGATATGGGTGCTGGGCGGGACGACAGTGTTTTCGCCGATGACTGTGATACCGTCGTTTTGGACTTTTCCTTTTGGCTCAAGTTCGCCGATGGAGCAGTTTTCGCCCACTGTGACGTTTTCGCCCACAATTGCCTTGAAAACCCGCGCGTTTTTGCCTATCGTGGCGTTCGGCATTATGACGGAATCGACCACTACGGAACCCTCTTCCAAAGTGCACCCGGTGAACAGCACGCTGTGGGTGACATTGCCCAGTATCTGGCAGCCTTCTGAAACTACGGAGCGGGTCGCGCTGGCTCCTTCGCCTATGTAGTGACCGGGCTTGCACTGGGTGCGGCTGTAAATCCTCCCATCAGAGGAGAAAAGGTCAAACGCAGGCGGCTCCTCGAGAAGATCCATGTTGGATTCCCAAAGGCTGAGTATGGTTCCAACATCCTTCCAATAGCCAGAGAAGGAATGGGCGTACATCTTCTGGCCGGCGGAGAGCATGGCGGGAATTATATCCTTGCCAAAGTCGTTGTGGCTCTTTTCGTCCTTCTCGTCGGCGATGAGGTAGCGCTTCAAAACAGGCCAGGTGAACATGTATATTCCCATGCTGGCTTTGTTGGATTTAGGCTTTTTGGGTTTTTCCTCGAATTCGGTTATGCGGTCGTCAGCGTCGGTATTCATTATGCCGAAGCGAGAGGCTTCTTCCATGGGAATGGGCAGCACGGCGATGGTGGCATCCGCACTCCTTTGGATATGGCTCTTGAGCATGGCGGCGTAATCCATTTTATAGATGTGGTCGCCAGATAACACGAGCACATACTGGGGGTTATACTGATCGATGAAGCCAATGTTTTGATAGATGGCGTTCGCTGTACCGCGGTACCATTCTCCGGTTTCGCCCACAGAATAGGGGGGCAATACGAAAGCGCCGCCTTCGTTCCGGTTAAGGTCCCAGGGAGCGCCGTTTCCGATGTAGCGGTTGAGCTCGAGCGGTCGGTACTGGGTCAACACGCCCACAGTATCAATGTCCGAATTGATTAGGTTGGAAAGCGGGAAGTCTATGATTCTGAATTTGCCACCGTACGGCACTGCGGGTTTGGCTGTCGTGCTGGTAAGCACACCAAGGCGGCTTCCCTGCCCTCCCGCGAGCAGCATAGCAACAACCTTTTTTTGTATCATGGTGCCTCCTCCTTATTAAAAATTATTATTTGCTGTATTAAAAGCATATAGCATTGTCGTCAGATGGCTCGTTTTGACGAGGATGCTCCCTCTTTTGAAGAAGCGTCGCCAATGCAGGCGGTCTCCTTCCGGTAGGCGCGAGAGTCGGAGTCTACAAAAGACATTGCGGGGTGCGTATCAAACTCCTCGCTGCAATATAGCTTCCCTTCTCCCGCATCAGGCGCGAATCTAAAGAATACTCCGCTCAAGGGGGGGAGCCTGAAAATAACCGAATTTGAGAAGCCGTTTGCGGGTTGATTCTCGGTGGGGCGCGGAACGGTGTTCACGACGCCCGAGCCGCCAAAACGCTCATCGTCCGAATTGAGGGTTTCGATGTAAAGCCCGGCGCGGGGAACGCCCAGGCGGAAGGATTCGATGGGGTTAGGTGTGAAGTTGTAGGCGCAGACCATCAACTCGTCCGGGCGCTCTCCCATACGGGCAAAGGCAATCAAGGAGCGGTCGGCGTCGTTCGCCGAAAGCCAGGTAAAGCCATCCCACGAATCGTCTATCTGATAAAGGGCGGGGGAGGATGCATAAAGCGTGTTCAGCGCCTGAACGAAGGTTTGTGTCTTTTTGTGCATGTCGAACTCGAGCAGCTTGTACTCTATAGGTTCGTAATACCGCCATTCGATGAACTGGGCAATCTCGCTGCCCATGAACATCAGCTTTTTGCCGGGGTGTGCAAACATATAGGCAAACAAAGCACGCAGGTTTGCGAACTGCTGCCAGTAATCGCCGGGCATGCGACCTATAAGCGACTTTTTGCCGTGGACAACTTCGTCGTGGGAAAGGGGTAGTATGAAGTTTTCCGAGAAGGCGTACATCATGGAAAAAGTCAACTTGTCGTGATTCCACTTTCGGTATATCGGGTCGAGGGACATGTACTCGAGTATGTCGTTCATCCAGCCCATGTTCCACTTGTAGTTGAAGCTCAGACCGCCTTCCTCCCTCGGGTGGGTGACAAGGGGAAAGCTTGTGGATTCCTCGGCGCAAAAGAGCGCGCCGGGGTAATCGCGGAATATAATTTCGCCCGTCTTGCGCAAAAAGCTTATGGCGTCCAGGTTCTCCCTGCCGCCGTATCGGTTGGGAACCCATTCGCCGGATTCCTTTCCGTAATCCTTGTAAATCATGCAGCTTACGGCATCCGCCCTGAGCCCGTCGCAGTGGTAAACGTCCAGCCAGAAAAGGGCGTTGCTGAGCAGGAAGGAGCGCACTTCGCTGCGGGAATAGTTGAACAGCATAGTGCCCCATTGGGGCTGTTCGGCTTCTCTTATATCCTCACATTCAAAGCAGGGGGAACCGTCGAACAGGCGAAGACCCTGCTCGTCCCTCGGGAAGTGGGCAGGCACCCAGTCGAGTATTACCCCGAGCCCCGCTTGATGCAGCTTGTCCACAAAGTACATGAAGTCCTGGGGAGTGCCGTAGCGCGAGGTGACGGAGTAATAACCCGTTACTTGATACCCCCAGGAGCCGTCAAAGGGATGCTCCGCGATGGGCATAAGCTCGACGTGGGTATAGCCCATGCCTTTGGCGTATACGGCGAGTTCGTCCGCGATGTCGCGGTAATTGTCGAGTGCGCGCCAGGAGCCGAGGTGAACCTCGAAAATAGAAACGGGTTCGCTGTACGGACGATAGTTTTTGCGTTGCCTCATCCAATCGGAATCGTTCCATTTATAGCCCCGAAGATCCCACACCCTAGATGCGGTTCCGGGGCGGATTTCTGAATAGAAGGCATAGGGGTCAGCCCGAAGTACGACAGAGCCGTCCCTTGTGGTTATCGCGTATTTGTAAATCTCGCCGCCCACTATGCCGCGTATGTGGCATTCCCAAACGCCGTTGGCTTCGTGCAGCGTCATGGGGTTTTTGCCGGAGTCCCATTCGTTGAAGTCCCCGACTACGCTTACCGCTCTAGCCGTTGGCGCCCAAACCGCGAAACGGGCAACGGGGGTCTTCCCGCGGCGCACGAGATGGCAACCAAGTGCGCGGTATGCATAGGCGTTGGTGCCTTCCCCGAACAGGTAAAGCTCTGTGTCGTCCAATCGGTATGCCACAGCTTTGAGCCTCCTTTGGCAAAGTTTGTTTATATAGTCATTATATCACATGTACAAAATCATTTATAGAGGGATGACAAATACCGATTTATTTCGCAGACAAATCCGCACTGTGGGTTTTATAAGGGCAATGTGCCAAAACGTGGCAAACGCAGTTATTAAAATCCCGCCGCGTAATCGGCGGGCAGAACTTATGCGGCGCTATTCAGCTTGCGCTACGACGGGCGAAGCGGGCGCGTTCTTGCGAACGCTTTCTATGCCATTTTTGCACGAAGCCTTTGCTTTGTACCCTTCGGATACGGCGATGGTTTCCCCGTTTTTCGCCTTAAGGCGGAAGCGGAACTGACCCGCGGCATCCTTGTAGAGTTCAAACTTGGGATTTTTGACCTTTGCCTGCGCCTTGCGCTTGGTCATATCCTCGAGTTCTGCCTTTGGCGCGTTCTTGCGAACGCTCGCTATTCCTGTAAAACAGGCAGATTCGGTGGTATAAACTTCGGAGGTGGCAATCACTTCTCCGTTGATTGCTTTGAGGTCGAATTTGATGCCTGTCGGTACCTTGCGAACCACAAACTTACCCATAGAGATGCCTCCCCTCAAATCGTGAGCTAACTCGATTATAGATACTTGCAACATAATTATAAGAAAAATATCTAATAACGTCAAACAAATTATCAATATAAGCACAAACTGTCACAAGACATGGTAAAAATCTATAAAAATAAAACACCCGCTAACAGCGCATGAGCTACTTGGCGGGCAGTAGTAAAAATCACAAAGAGGTTTATTTAAATGTCGAAATAGTAGAAGAGCGAAAGGTTGGGATTCGCGCAGGAAGCGGCATCGAAAACCTGAAGCAGCTTAGTCCCGTATTCACCTAGATATTTCCCCGCCAAGGCAGAATTCCTGATGCCTATGCTCGTGTTGCTTTTCAGCTCGTTCAAGCAATCGTAAAGGGCGTCGAGATTCCCTCCGTAATACTCGGGAAACCCCAACATCTTGGCGATGTACGCGTGGGCGGCTTCCTTGTTGGAAAACTGGCTGCAGTCTATCACAATCATGTCATTCACCGGGGAAAAGCTGGGTGAAGCTTTCGTAATGGTCGTCGGTGTAATAGATAGCTTCCTCGGAGGAGAAGACTATGCGCTTTGCGCCCCGGCTGTTTTTGCCCAGGGTATCGATATCACATTCCAAATAGTCTGCGCCGTCGGGCAGCAAGCCCTCGTAATTGCCGAAGCGGTCGCCCCCGATGCACATGCCGGGCGCGTATTGTTCCACCGAGCCGCCTTCCCAACCGAGGTTTCGAGCTTCGGATTTGGTTATGTAGTTGCCAGGCAGGCGACCGTAGGTTTTTATGTAAAGGGCGACGTCGTCCTTCTGGTCGTAAGAGCCGTCCTCGTCTATCGATTCAGGGGTGGGTTCGCAAAAAACAGGCGGGCGGACGTCTTCCTCTTCGTAAGCGATCCCTTGGGATTCGCTCTGGGTCGGCGTTTCCGGTTCATACTCGATAGCGCTTTCGCCTTGCGGAAACAGGCTTTCGCCTGCAACGCAACCGAATAGACCTGTCAGAAGCGCGAGCGACAGCAATAATAGCGCGATTTTTCTTTTCATTAAAGACTCCGTAAAACTCCATAAAAGAAAAACACCGGAGTCTGCCCGCGATGGCAGGCACTGCCGGCGTTTTGATTCATCGGTCGCTTCGGTTGTTGTTCTTCGTGATGAGCGTATAGCCCTCTTTTTCGTACAAGCGGGTCCAACCTGAAAGGTTAGCCAGGAACTCTTCGTTAGTTTTCGAGGCGGAGAGCAGTGCGAGCATTTGCTCGGTGGCATCCGCAACGTCGACTTGGCTCAAAAGCCTTCTAATACTGCCGATCCCCTCCAGCTCTTTGGAGGAAAGTAGCAGATCCTCGCGTCTCGTGCCGGACTTCGCAATATCCACAGCGGGGAATATGCGCTTTTCGGAAAGCTTGCGGTCGAGATGGATTTCCATGTTGCCCGTGCCTTTGAACTCTTCGTATATAATATCGTCCATCCGGCTGCCCGTTTCGATGAGCGCGGTGGCGATGATGGTCAGGGAACCGCCGTTTTCTATGTTTCTGGCGGCGCCGAAGAATCGCTTGGGCTTGTGGAGTGCGGCGGGATCCAGACCGCCGGAAAGGGTGCGGCCAGATGGAGGCACCGTGAGGTTGTATGCCCTCGAAAGGCGGGTTATGGAGTCTAGCAGCACGACGACGTCCTTCCCGCATTCCACAAGGCGCTGGGTGCGCTCGAGCACCATTTCCGCCACGCGGGTGTGATGCTCGGGCAGTTCGTCAAAGGTGGAGTAAAGCACCTCGCCTTTGATGGAGCGCTGCATATCGGTGACTTCTTCAGGGCGCTCGTCAATCAAAAGCACGATAAGGTGACTGTCCGGATGGTTGGTGGAAATGGAATTTGCTATCTTTTTCAGAAGCGTGGTCTTGCCCGCCTTCGGAGGTGCGACTATCAGCCCGCGCTGGCCTTTTCCTATAGGAGCGATTAGGTCAATGAGGCGAATCGCGAGATCCGGTGCGGAACTTTGACCGGTGATTTCCAGCTGCATGCGCTCGTTCGGGAATATGGGCACGAGCTTTTCGAAGGGGATGCGGCGGGAAACCGCTTCAACGTCCATATCGTTTATGGCGGTGATATACAAAAGGGCGGTGAAGCGGTCGTTATCGCGGTTGGGGCGGGTCTTTCCAGTGACTAAGTCGCCTGTTTTCAGGCTGAAGCGGCGAATCTGAGCTGCAGAAACGTACACGTCCTTCGCGCCGGGAAGATAATTCTCGCTGCGCAAAAAGCCGTACCCGTCCGGATGGACTTCGAGCACGCCGGAAGCGTCGCCGCAGTCACCGGTGGCGAGCATCTCGGGTACAGCGGGGTTGCTGGTGCCGTATTCCTTGTTGTAATAGGGCTCATCGTTCGCTTCGTGGGCATTCTCCCTCGGGGGATAAGGTTGCTGGTAGGATGGCTGGGGCTGGTAGCCCTCTCTTGGCGCATAACCTTCTCGATTTTGATAGCCTTCACGCGGCTGATAGGACTGCTGCTGGTAGCCCTCCCTATTGGCACCCTCCCTGTTGGTATAATTGTCGCGCTGCTGGTAGTTGCGATTATAGCCCGTATGATTGGCATTATAATTAGTATAAACGGCGTCGCCCTGGCGGTAACCGCGGGTATGGGGCGGTCTGTAACTGCGATCCTGG
>CALNBC010000237.1 GCA_937874755.1 uncultured Clostridia bacterium | reverse complement strand
GAGAGGGTGAACACCGAGTTTATCAAAGTGATAGACCCGACGCATTTGGAAATGCGCGTCTGGGAGCGAGGCAGCGGCGAAACCCTCGCCTGCGGAACGGGCGCGTGTGCGGCGGTGGTAGCCGCGGTGGAAAACGGCATCTCGCCAAGGGATGAGGACGTTTTCGTGCGGTTGCTCGGCGGAACGTTGATTATTAAATACACAAAGGACACCGTCTTTATGACGGGTCCCGCAGATAAAGTTTTCGAAGGAGAAGTGGAAGTATGACCAAGTACATATTCGTGACGGGCGGTGTGCTCTCGGGGCTGGGCAAGGGGATTACAGCGGCGTCTTTGGGCAGGCTGCTCAAAATGCGCGGGCTAAAGGTCGCCGCCCAGAAGATGGACCCTTACCTCAACGTCGACCCTGGAACGATGAGTCCTTACCAGCACGGCGAAGTCTTCGTGACCGACGACGGCGCCGAGACCGACCTCGACCTTGGTCATTATGAGCGTTTCATAGACGCAAATCTCAACCAGTATTCCAGCCTGACCGCCGGCAGGGTTTACTGGAATGTTTTGCGCCGGGAGCGATCCGGCGGGTACTTGGGCGAAACTATTCAGATTATCCCCCACATCACCGGTGAGATAAAGCGCTTTGTTTACGGCGTGGGCGAGGAAACCAAGGCGGACGTGGTAATAACCGAAATCGGCGGCACCACGGGCGACATCGAATCCCAGCCATTTTTGGAGGCGGTACGCCAGGTTGCCCACGAAATCGGCAGGCAGAACTGCCTGTTCATACACGTCACCTTAGTGCCGTATATAACCTTCTCGGGCGAGCACAAGACCAAGCCCACCCAGCACTCGGTTCGCGAGCTTCAGGGCTTGGGAATCACGCCGGACATCATCGTCGCTAGGACGGACGTGCCCATGAACCAGTCCGTCAAGCAGAAGATATCGCTGTTTTGCAACGTCGCGCCCGAATGCGTCATAGAGAACGGCACACTGCCCGTATTATACAGCGTTCCCAAGATGCTCGAGGAGCAGAACATGTCCGCAATTGTGTGCTCCAAGCTGGGGATAGACGCAAACGAGATGGACTCCAAGGAATGGTCGGACATGCTCGGCCGCATAAGCAGGCTCTCTAGGACGGTCAAGATAGCCCTCGTCGGCAAGTACGTCCAACTGCACGACGCGTACCTTTCCGTCGTCGAAGCGCTCAAGCACGGCGGTTACGAGAACGGTGTGGACGTGGACATTAAATGGGCGGACGCGGAGCAGCTTTACCCCGAGACCGTCGCCGACGAGCTTAAGGAATGCGACGGCATAATCGTCCCCGGGGGCTTTGGCGATCGCGGGGTCGAAGGCATGATAGCCGCCGCGAACTTCGCTCGCACCAACGGCATACCCTACCTTGGGCTCTGCCTGGGTCTGCAGGTGGCGGTCATCGAGTTCGCCCGCAACGTGCTGGGGCTGAAGGACGCCAACTCCCGCGAGTTTGACAGCGACTGCAAGCACTGCGTAATCGACCTTATGCCCGACCAGCAGGGTAGCATACCCAAGGGCGGCACCATGCGCCTGGGCGCGTATCCGTGCAGGGTAAAGGACGGGTC
>CALNBC010000236.1 GCA_937874755.1 uncultured Clostridia bacterium | reverse complement strand
CCGATCTAGAACCCGACAAGCTCAAGCTCCTCGCCGAGAAGTCGAACGACGGCCTCGAATGGATGATTGACAGGGGCGTTCAGTTCAACGACGAATTCTATTACATCCATTTCTATGTGCCCAGGGATCTTTCGAGGGCTCAGTACGCGATCAACGGCGGCGGTCAGATGATAGAAGCCCTCGCAGAGAAGCTCATGGGCTACGAGAACGCTAGCATTTACACAGACACCAGAGCGACAGAGCTGCTTACGGATAACGGCGCAGTCGTGGGAGCACTGGCCACCGACAAATACAATAACACCATTACCATCAACGCAGACGCTGTCGTGCTTGCAACGGGCGGCTTCTCGAACGACGATGAACTGATGGCAAGAACCTCGCCCTTCATGACCTATCGCACCTCGCCCACCCAAAACATGGGAGACGGATTTAGAATGGCTGAAGCTGTCGGGGCAGACATGATCATTACCCCGGACACGCTGACATATATGCCCTATCAACTGGGCGGGATAGTGACTACCCAATCCATAGGCTTCCAAAACCCCGAGTTGCTGCTGATAGCTCCGGACGGTCAGCGCTACGGTGATGAAGCTAGATATTGCTTTGACCGGGCAGGCGACGTATTTGCCATGGGTTACGATTACGAATACGCAATAGTTGACCAAGCGTTTTACGAGACCTGCGCAACAGACGTAGACAACGGTATCGAGCGCAGCTACGCCTTTAAGGGCGAAACAGCAGAGGAACTTGCAGGCAAGCTTGGCTTGGATCCTGCGGCATTTGCTGCCGAAATCGAGCAGTATAACGCATACTGCGATGCCGGAGTTGATGAAGAGTTCGGCAAGCCCGCTGAGTATCTCGATAAGCTCGAAGGTACGCTCTATGCTCTGAAGATGACCTGCTGCATATCCGAAACGTACAGTGGACCCCGCGTAAACAATGACGCACAGGTAATCAGCACCGAAGGCGTCGCCGTACCCGGACTGTATGCTGCGGGTGCAGTGTCCTTGGCTCAGTACACAGACTATCACTACGCTGGAAGCGGCTTTGCCCTGCTGAACTGCGTCGTGACAGGAAGGCTTGCAGCCGAGCATTACCTCGCCAACAAGTAAACCAAAAGCCCCGCTACCGCGGGGTGCAGCCTGTCAAAAAAGCCCCAGCAATTGGGGCTTTTTTGGTATAATGAAAAGATGCTTAAGAAGAAGGAACGCGGGTTTGAACAGCTCGAAATAATATGTATGGACAGACGAGTGTCGAGGGACCATCTGTTGCACAACAGGGTTCTTTGACAGGCCGGGCAAGTCCGGACTCATAAATGCGCTGCTGGGTCTGGGTGTTTTGCCCGCGGACGTGACGCCTACTACGGCAACCATCAATCGCATCACCTTCGGCACCGACCCGAAAGTACTGATATATTTCAAGGATGGCAGGAAACAGGAAATCAACATATCTGATTTGCAGCAATACGTGACCAAGCTCACCGAGGAGCACGAGAGACTCGCAACGTAAAAATGGCTGTCGGTCAATTCCGACAGCCATCGTCATCTTCGCAGTTGCCGCCGCGGCAACATTCGACTTCTCAATCCGCACATACATCCATATACATATTAACAAGCACAGCGATAGTCTTTAGTAAAGGTGCGTTGTTCATTCCACTAAAAGCAGAGCAACAAAAGTTGAGCGAGGTGCAAAAATGCCAATTTCAACTCAAAAAAGAAACAGAATAAGCGCTCTCCCGCATTTGCTGTTCGCCTCGGGCGGGCAGGCTGAGAATTGCGGCTATTTGCATAGTGCAAGGGCACAGGGCATTGAGTTTTACTTTTACAAGGATCGAATCAAGGTCGTGACGGGTGCGAGCGTTTCGCAAAATGGGGACGCTCAAAAAGAAACGGCCGTGCTGGAGCTCTTGTTTTGCGGTGCGAGGGGAGATGTGCTGCTGCAAGGCGAAGGGGCGGTTGCAGCCGCTCTCGAGAATGCTTTGCCCGCCCGACCCGTTTATGCTCAACTGAAGTACACGGGCATTTGGGAAGGGGTCGATCTCGAGCTTTGCGGTGAGGGGTACGGTTTGAAGTTCAACTGGATTGTCCACAGAGCGAGGGACCTAGCCTCGATACGGCTGGCTTGGAGCGGCGCAGAGGAGCTCGCCCTGAGCGAGCAGGGCAACCTTCTGATTCGCCACCCCGGCGGCTTGCTGGCGGACACAGCGCCCATCGCCTGGCAGAACATA
>CALNBC010000235.1 GCA_937874755.1 uncultured Clostridia bacterium | reverse complement strand
TGAGCACCGGCATGATTCATCCCGGCGAATCCGCCGTCATGTGCGGCACCACCCACTGCTGGATGATCGTGCTCGACAAGCCCGTGTTTGACCCCGGCTTCATCAACTACCCCCACCAGGTTCCCGGCACTTGGGTTGCCCTAGCTGGTCTTGGCAGCTCCGGCGGCGTGGTGAAGTGGTTCCGCGACAACTTCAGCGAAGCCGAACTGAACTATCAGAGGATACGCGGCGTCTCCGCATACGAGCTGTTGAACCTCGAAGCAGAGCGCGTGCCGAAGGGCTCCGACGGCGTTATCGTGCTGCCCTACTTCATGGGCGAACGCTCCCCCATCTGGGATCCCAAGGCCCGCGGCATGTTCTTCGGTCTTTCGCTGTACCACACCCGCGCCCACATGTTCCGCGCCATTATCGAAGGCATCGCCTATGCTCTTGAGCATCACGCGGTTCTGCTGCGCGCCAACAACATGATGCCCAACCGCATTGTGGCCACCGACGGCGGCGCCGCTTCGAACATCGAGCGCCAGGCATTTGCAGACGTTCTCAGGGTGCCGATTGATTACGCTTCCAAGGTTGCTGGCGCACCCGTGGCGGACGCGTTCATGGCCGGTCTTGGAGTCGGAATCTACAAGAGCTTCGACGAAATCAAGGATTGGGTGAATGTCGACATCACCAACGAGCCCGATCCCTCCACCTTCGATATGTACCAGAAGCTGTATGATATTTACGTAAAGCTCTACCTCAACACCAAGGAAGAAATGCACGCTCTGGCTGATATGTAATCCAAAATCTGCATACGCTAATTGCATGAAGCGGCGGGGAGGCTACTGCCTGCCCGCCGCCAAGCATTAAATTCATTGCCAAGGAGAAAAACTAAAATGAAAGCACTGCGTCTTTACGGACCGGATGACCTGCGCCTGGACGAGGTTGAAAAGCCAACCGCACCACCGGGAGGCTTAGTTCTTAAGGTCGATGCCTGTGCCATCTGCGGTAGCGATCTTAGAAACATCAAAGCCGGCGGTTCTGCCCACAAGATGAAGATGCCCGCGATACTCGGCCACGAGTTCTCCGGAACCATAGTCGAACTGGGCGAAGGTGTAACTGATTTCGAAATCGGCCAGAAGGTTGTCAGTTCCACGATCATCCCCTGCGGAAAATGCCGCTATTGCCTGACAGGTCGCCAGAACCTCTGCGTGGACAAGAATGCAATCAGCTACATCGTTCCCGGCGCTTTTGCCGAATACGTTATGCTGCCCGCACTCCACGTTGCAAACGGCGGCGTCCACCCCGTGCCGGACGGATTCACCGCCCAGGATGTCTGCATCGCCGAGCCCTGCTCCTGCGCGCTCAACGGGCAGGAAATTTCCAATGTTGGCCTGGGCGATGTCGTCTGCGTCGTCGGTGCGGGTCCTTTGGGAATAATCCACTGCCTTATCGCAAAGTGCCGGGGCGCGAGTAAAGTAATCTCGGTGGACATTATGCAAAACCGCGTGGACCAAGCGGCGGGATTCCCCGAAATCGACGTTGCGGTTAACAGCACAACCGAAGACCTCAAGGCTGTAGTGGACCGCGAGACCAACGGCTATGGCTGCGACGTCGTCATCGTCGCCAGTCCCTCAGGCAAAGCTCAGGAACAGGCGATTGACCTCGTCGGCCGCAGAGGCCGCGTCAACTTCTTCGGCGGGCTTCCCAAGGGCTCTGCGCCCGTACAGATAGATAGCAATGTCATCCACTACAAAGAAATTTACATTCAGGGTACAAGCGACTCCAGCAACCACCACATGGACATGGTGCTCAATATGTTCAAGAGCGGTCAGCTTGACCCTCGTCGCATAATCACTCATCGCTATCCGCTATCCCAGTTTAAGGAAGCGCTGGATATGGCTAAGAGCGGCGACGCGCTTAAGGTCATCATCTATCCCGACTGACACTGACGATTAGCATATTCGAATCCGACTGCCCGGACCGCCCGCTTGCCAAAGGGGAGGTTCGGGCTTTTTCAAAACAGGATTCGGTATGGGATTTTCCAACGTCTGGAACGAGCGCACTTTGCACAATAAAAGGAGAAGTTTATGCTATAATAGATTCGATTCTTATACTAAGGAGTAGCAAAATGGCTGTAAGCAGAATCGAATCCGAGAAAATAGTAGTCGACAAAATGGTCTCCATTTACTGCAAAGGGCATAAGCACAAAGAGAATTGCGAATGTGGCGAACTCGCAGAATACGCGCACAAAAGGCTGGACTCGTGCAAGTTCGGCAACGATAAAAGCTTTTGCTCCAAGTGCACTGTGCATTGCTACAAGCCCGAAATGCGGGAGAGAATAAAGATTATTATGAAGTACTCTGGTCCCAGAATGTTGTTTCACAACCCGGTAATGGCGATAAAACACATACTGCAAAAATAGGAGGGAAAGATGGATCTTGAATTAAATGGCAAAGTGGCGGTCGTTGTCGGGGGTTCATCCAACATCGGCAGAGCTTGCGCTGTTAAGCTTGTCGAGGAGGGGGCGAAGGTTGTAATATGCTATTCCAGCAATGACGAAAAGGCGAGAATAAGCTTAGAGAAGACCCATGCCGCGGGCGACCCGGCGAACTCCTGCACTTACAAATGCGATATCGCGAGCGAAGCTGCCGTAGACGAGCTTTTCAAGTTTACCGTAGAGAAATACGGTACTGTGGATATACTCATATTCTCCGCGATGCATTACCCCACAAACAAAATTGTAGACATCCCCTACGACGAGTGGCGCCGTACAATGGCCGTCAATATCGATGGTATGTTCCTGACCAACAAGTGGCTGGCGCGGTACTGGCTGGAAAATAAAAAGCCCGGGAAGATTGTAAACTTCGCTTCCCAGGCGGCTTATAACGGTTCAACCACCAACCACGCCCATTACGCAGCTTCCAAGGGCGCAGTCGTCGCCTTCAGCAAATCCATGGCGCGCGAGCTTGGGAAGTACGGCATAATAACAAACTGCGTCGCCCCCGGAATGACCGCCGTAGTCGGCGAAGGGTTGATCGACGAGGCGGGCGCAGAATATTATAAGAGCCGCATACCCATGGGTCGCATAGGCACCCCCGAAGAGATGGCGGAAATCGTTGCGTTTCTGGCATCCCCCAGGAACAGCTATATGCTCGGCGCCTGTGTGGACGTCAACGGCGGCATGTTGATGAGATAACAAATCAAGCTACATTCAATCTGCAAATCTGCATAAGTAAAGCCCGGCTGCCCAAGCCGGGCTCAGCCTGTCAAAGAAAAGGAGTTTTCACGCAAGCGAGAGCTCCTTTTTCCATACTAGAAGCAAATTAAGCGAGAAAGGCGTTAACAAAGCATAAGTGCGGCGGTTCCTC
>CALNBC010000234.1 GCA_937874755.1 uncultured Clostridia bacterium | reverse complement strand
GCGCCTTACCTGTACAGCCAAAGAGATTCAGCTTCTTTTCGACGACTTTGACCATAGCCCGTTTTGCCACTGCGGGTAGGGCGTGGTACTCAGACCAGGTTGGAATGGCGAGTACATCCCTTAGAGCGCAGATTGCTGCGCGGGAAATTTCGGTGTAGTTGTTGACCTTGCAGATACCTCGCGAGACCATTATGGCAATGTCTTCTCCGTCTATCCCAGAGGAGCCGTGCAGCACGAGGGGGACGGAAGACAGCCTATCCAGCTCGTCCAGCAACGCGATGTCCAGCCTTGAATCGATGTCCAGCGTGCTCCGGCTGTTGCCGACGTAAACCGCCAAACCGTCGACCCCAGTCTTGCTCACATAGTCCAAAACTATGGAAGGGTCGGTCTTTTGACGATTTGCAAATGAGCCGCCTTCCGCTCTGGACCAGCGCGTGCCGTGCATCCCAAGTTCGCCCTCTACGCAGACACTGAGGTCGTGACAGTACTTCACAAAGTCTGTCATGACTTTTAGATGCTCATCGTACGGCGCATCGGACATATCAAGCAGCACCGCGTTGACGCCCAGTTCGACAGCTCTTTTGCCTTCCTCGACTGTTCGATCCATCATAACGCTGACCGGAACGGTGCTATTTTTTGCTTGGGCGAGCATGGAGTCGACTAGTTTCTCACCGTTGACGTAATCGACGTGCGCCTGGGAAAGGGCTAGTATGACGGGGGAACGCAACCTCTCTGCGGTCTCGAGGTACGCTTCTATCGTGACAGAATCTACAGCATCGAAGCAGCCGACGGCATAACCATCCTTCTCTGCCGATGCCAAGATATCTGTATAACTGACTAACGGCATGTGGCCTCCTAGGGGAAATGAAGATTATTCACCATTAAACTCCACAATACTATACCACAGTGCAAATAAAAAGGAAACGCCTCGATTTTTTATCGAAGACGTTCATGCATGTATTATATCACAGCGGAGGCATCTGCAGTTCATTTCGAGTTAGATGCAAAATCGATATTTAAAGGCCGCTCCCTTCGAATAGCTCGGCATAATCAATTATAGTAGACGGTTTTTTAAGCTCCCTCACGAGAAGTGCCCTGTAATAACCGCGGTTCAAAGAGATGCCCGCAACGAAGAACCCCATCTTGTAATACAAACGCATACTGGACATCACCGCCGACGAAGTGTGCAGAACAATTGCGCGAATCCCCTTGGCTTCGCACTCCCTGACAACTTCTTCAATGAGTATTCCGCCAACACCGCAACCCTGTGTCTGGGGCAATACACCCAGGCGGCTTATGTACGCGAAATCTCCCATGATGGTATGGTAGCGTATGCTGCCCACGGGCACTCCATCCAGTTCACAAAGTAGTATACGCTTTGTTCCCATCTCTTTTAGTATGTCTTCTTCAGTCTCGTCCAACGCTTTGAGCGTCTTTGCGCTACCGGGTTCGGACAGCAGCTTTTTGAAGGCGGTAGAGATTATTTTGTGTATCGCGGGCGCGTCCCAGGCAGTGGCGGGGCGCACTATAGTCTTTATGGAAGGTATCATGTATTTTTACCCATCAGAAGTGCCATAGCTGCCTTCTGAGCGTGCAGGCGGTTCTCCGCTTCATCGAACACGACCGAATGGGGACCGTCGATCACGTCAGAAGTAACCTCCTCGCCCCTGTGCGCGGGCAGGCAATGCTGGAATATGAAGTCTTTATCCGCTAGGTTGGTCAGCTCCTTGGTTACGCTGTATTTCCCGGAAAATTCTTCTAACCTTTTCATTGATTCGCCCTCCTGGCCCATAGAGGCCCAAACGTCGGTATAAATGCAGTTCGCCCCAAAAACAGCTTCCTCAGGTTCGGTGGTTATAACGACCTTGCTTCCGCTGGATTTTGAGTTTTCCAGCGCGTAGCCAAGGAACTTTGGGTCGGGCTCGTAGCCTTTGGGGCAAGCCACGGAAATGTCCACCCCGAGCTTGGAGCAAATCACAAGCAGGGAAGAGGCCACGTTGTTGCCGTCCCCAACGAAGGCGAGCTTGCCCGAGAAATCGCCGATGTGTTCGTAATATGTCATAAGGTCGGCGAGCGCCTGGCAAGGGTGGCAGTCGTCCGTCAGCCCGTTGATGACGGGTACACCCGAATGCTGAGCCAGACCCTCAACGTCACTCTGCTTGAATGTCCGTATCATGATTCCGTCCACCATCCTGCCGAGCACCTTTGCGGTGTCCTCTATGGGTTCGCCGCGCCCAAGCTGGATGTCGTTCCCCGAAAGAAACATGCCTATGCCGCCCAGCTGGTAAATACCCGTCTCAAAGGAAACCCTTGTGCGGGTGGAGGATTTGGTGAATATCATGGCTAAGGTCTTGCCGTAGAGCAGGGGAAGGCGGATGCCCTTCTTCATGTCCGACTTCAGCTTGACCGCGGTGGAAAGCACCGTGAGTATTTCGTCCGCTGTGTAATCCTGCAGGGTCAAAAGGTGTTT
>CALNBC010000233.1 GCA_937874755.1 uncultured Clostridia bacterium | reverse complement strand
AGAGGCAGCGAACCGCTCGTTTGCGCTACTCTTTCGCGCACCGCGCCCTCGCTGAGTTCCAGTTGTGCGCAATCCTCCGCCGAAATGTGCGCGTATAGACCCGTTTGTGCCGCCTTGGCGAGGTTGTGTTCGAATTCTTCGCGGCTGACGACTAAGCCCAGCATATTGCGCATTTCACTGGAAGGGCCCAGCCATTGATGCTGCTTGTAGTACAGGTATAGTCTAAAGTCGATGAGCGCGAACTGGTCGCCCATAAGCTCCCACTGGTCGGTATAAGGCTGCGCCCTTGCGTGCTGCTTCGCAAAATGTGGGCTCCCCGCCAGCGCGGCGGCGGACGGACTTTTGAACAAATCTTGGGCGTTCATAATTATGGCACCATTACAGTCAGCGCGGCGGTGGGCGGGATTATGGTTATTATGCCGCCCGGATAGGCGCACATCAGGGTTGAGCTGCTGTTTAGCGCGGGCTTTCCCCCTATGAGCACCGTGGGCGAGCCAGGCAACCAAGGAGCGGCTATTACTGGTGTGCAGGGCACCGGGGCTCCCATAGCCGCGATTACGGCGGGGTTGGAAGGGTTGCTGCACATTCCGAATGGAATGACCTTATTGTCCATAATGCAGGCTGAGGGTGCCCCGCAAGCCATGACTTTGGCGGAGGGCGGCACAATCAGCGGCGTGGGTGCCACTCCGAACGCGCACTTGCACATCGCGGTGCTCTTGACGAGAAATGCCATGACTACTCCTTTACTTATAAGTCAAGCTCGAGTTCATTCTCCCTGGGCTCTAGCGATATGCTCCACAGTCGACCGGATTTCGGGTCAAATACTTCTATTTGCACAGGCTCTTTGAAGTACGCGACGCATCGACCGCGCTCGTCTGTGAGAAACGCCTGCGCCGGGTAAAACGCCGCGCCGCGCTTATGCGTGTGCGCCAGTTGCCCGGCCAGGGTCGCCTGCCCCTCCCGAATGTCAGAAATATAGACTATTTCACTGGCATCACCATCCAGTACGAGGTAATTTTTGGACACATAGCTTTGGGAACCCCGCAGGAACAGGCGAACGCTTGCGCT
>CALNBC010000232.1 GCA_937874755.1 uncultured Clostridia bacterium | reverse complement strand
GCGCGACGCTGAATGAAGGAAGAATCCCCTGGCTTTAGCCATGGGGAGTGTCAATTGCCAAGATTTTGTGGTGCAGGCGGTGCATCCTTCCGTCTGCGGGGCGCTGTATTGCGTATTGCGTATTGCGCAGACCATCCGTGTGGGTGGGGCGGATGGATACTTTTTAACAAGGAACTAACGCTTTCGGACAGGGAATGGACTTGCGAATGCGGGGCATACCATAGCAGAGACACAAATGCTGCAATCAACATAAGAGATGTAGGGTTGCAATTAGCAACCGCACAGTAAGCGAACAAAGAACCGTGGGATGCACGGGGATAGCCTGCTTATGCTTGCGCCAATAGGCGCATCGAACAGGAAGCCCCTGCCTTTAGGCATGGGGTACATCACGGACACGATTGCGTATATTGCGGCTGCTGTTATCGCACTGGTAGCGGGCGGGTACGGCCTCGGCAAAGTTATGTTTGAGCGCGGGTATGTCCAGGGCTATGACGACTGTGAGCATAAGGACGAGGTCGTCTTTGTGGCGGAGGAATGATGCGACAAGGCGATATTCTGTGGTATGAGTTGGGCGAGGATATAAAACAGGCGACCATTGTCCCGATTGCGGATGTTCATCTGGGCGCAGAGGGTAGCGCATGGCAGCAGTTTTATCGGTTCATCGACCAGATCAAGGGCGAGCCGGACACCTACGTCACCCTGCAGGGCGACCTGATTGATAACGGCTTAAAAAACTCGGTCACCAACGTATACCGACAGACCATGCGGCCCTATGAGCAGAAGCGGGAGATGGCAAAGGCTTTAGAGCCTATCCGGGACAAGATATTGTGCATCATCCCTGGGAATCATTGCAGGCGCTCCAGCAAAGAAGCGGACGCAGACCCGACCTACGACATCGCGGCGAAATTAGATTTAGAGGACAGGTACCGGGAGAGCATCGCGTTTATCCGAATCGGGCTGGGCAAGCGTACCGCCGGGAAGATTCGAGATTTGAAACCGCACGTCTACTATCTTGCGTGTATGCACGGGGCTGGAGGAGGTTCGCTGCCGGGCGCGGGCATCAACCGGGCCGACCGCTACTTGCAGGCGCTGGACGGTGTGGACGTGTTCATCCATGGGCACACCCACAAGCCCTACGCCCTGCGGGGGTCCAAGCTGGTTCTTGACCCGGCCAACAAAATCGTCAAACAAAGGCCAACCCTGGCGATGTGCGCTGGACAGTGGCTGGACTACGTGGGTTATCCGGTTGAGAAGCAATTAAATCCAGTAGCACTTCCTGGAGCAAATAAATTAGTGTTATTTGGGGATAAATACAAGTTCGAAGCAGTTATTTAGGTTTAACCGCGAAAGCGTTTAAGCGGCACAGACGGTCTGTACAACCGACAGGAGCAAGACCAATCCCTTGCTCCTTTTCTGTGCCTGTTTATTGGTGGGATTGGGAGAAAGGATTGGAAATGGATATTATCACACAGGCAAGCAACCTACCAACAAAGATTGAGGACTTAACAAGGTTCGTACTGGTAGGCAGGGAGAAAATGGTATCGGTTCGGGCAGAGATACGCGCCATTGACAAACTGGGTTTAGGAAAAGAGGTTCGGCAGCAGAAACTTGACGAGGGGCAAATGATATCCGAGTCCTTACTCGATGCAGAAGTACGAATAGGCGAACTGATGGCGCAAATGCCAAAGGCAACGAAATGGGACACGGCAGAGAATCAAAGTTACCACGAGGGAACATTGATAAAGCCCAAGACTCAGACAATTAGAGAGATAGGATTTAGTAAAAAACAAGCAAGCCATTTTGAAACACTTGCCAAACATCCTGAGATAGTAGCACAGGCAAAAACCGAAGCGAGAGAAGCGGACGATATTGTGAGCCGTTCATTTGTGCTTGAAAAGATAAAGGCAAAAAGACAAGAGGAAAAGACTGAAGCGGTAAGAGCGAGCATTGAACAGCAAAGAGCTGAGATTGAACGAGAAGGAATAGAGCCAGTAGACGGCTTGTTCGATGTGATAGTGATTGACCCACCATGGAATTACGGAACGCAATATGACGCTGGAGGACGGAGGGTTGGTAATCCTTATCCAGAGATGACACAAGCAGAATTAATGCAGATGGATATACCGAGTGCAGAAGATTGCATCATGTTCTTGTGGACTACGCATCGTTTTATGCAAAGCAGCTACTTGACGCATGGGGATTTGAGTATAGGAATATCATCGTTTGGAACAAGCAGAAGATTGGCATGGGCGAATTGTACAGGATGCAATGCGAGTTTTGTCTTGTAGGGATAAAGGGAAAGCCTGTGCTCGACAATAATCATGCCCACAGGGACATCATTGAGGAGCCGAGGCGGGAGCACAGCAGGAAGCCGAACGCATTTTATGAGATGGTTAATTCTTTATGCGTTGGCAGAAAGCTGGATTTTTTTAGCAGACAACAGCGTGAAGGGTGGGTGACTTTCGGCAATGAAACAAACAAGTTTTAATGATTGGGAGAGCAAG
>CALNBC010000231.1 GCA_937874755.1 uncultured Clostridia bacterium | reverse complement strand
ATGACCGCGGCGCCCTTGGGGTTCCTCGCCTCGAAAATTTCTTCGATACGGGGAAGACCTTGAGTGATGTCGCCCGCGGAAGCTACTCCGCCGGTGTGGAAGGTCCTCATCGTGAGCTGAGTGCCGGGTTCGCCTATGCTCTGGGCGGCGACGATGCCCACCGCCTCGCCGATATCCACCAAGTTGCCCGTAGCCATGTTCGAACCGTAGCACTTGCGACATACGCCATGCTCGGTCGTGCAGGTATTTACGGTGCGTATTTGAGCGCGGGTTATGCCCGCGGCCTCTATGCGGTGTGCGTCCTCGAAGGTTATCAGCTCGTTCGCGTGGACGATTATCTCGCCGCTATTCGGGTCTACTATGTCGTCAGCGGCGACGCGCCCTTCCAGGCGGCTGCGCAGGCTCTCTATGCTCGCCTTGTCTTCCTTTATGGATTCGACCCACATACCCTTGACCAGCTTGCCGCGCTGGGCAAAGCAATCGTCCTCCCGCACGATGACGTCCTGTGATACGTCGACCAGTCTTCTCGTTAAATAGCCGGAGTCAGCGGTTCTAAGTGCGGTGTCCGCAAGACCCTTTCTCGCGCCGTGGCTGGAAATAAAGAATTCGAGTACGGTGAGCCCCTCGCGGAAGTTCGCCCTGATAGGCATCTCTATCGTGCGACCTGACGTGTCCTTCATCATGCCGCGCATACCCGCAAGCTGGCGAATCTGCTGCATGGAACCGCGGGCACCCGAGTCAGCCATCATATGAACCGGGTTAAAGGGGTCTCCCGCCTTAATCTTCTCAAGGGCGGCGGTAACGTTGTTCGTAGTGGTTTCCCATGTGCGGACGACGGCGTTGTAGCGCTCGTCCTCGGTTAAAAGACCCATGCGGAACTTTTCTGTGATGCCTTGTACTCTCTTCTCGGCTTCTTCTATCATGGCGGACTTTTCCGGGGGAACCTTGACGTCCATATACCCTACGGTTATGCCTGCCTTAGTGGAAAAGTGGAAGCCAAGCTGCTTGATTTTATCCAGCATCTGGCTGGTTTCATAAGCGCCGTGCTTTCTGAAGCAGCGGTCTACTATCTCGCCCAGCAGCTTCTTGCCAACCTTGCAATCCACCTCGAGCTTGAATTGATCGTCAACGTCATCCTTGTTGCGCTCGACCAAGCCGAGGTCCTGGGGAATGGCCTCGTTGAACAGCACGCGCCCGACGGTGGTTTTGAGTATGCGCGAGTGTGTTTCGCCCTTTATTTTTTTGGCAAATCTTATTCTTACCATGGCCTGGAGGGAGAGCTGCTTGGTCTGATAGGCCATTATCGCCTCCTCCGGCGAACAGAAGGCAGCGCCTTCGCCAAATACTGGCTCTTCGGGGGTGCTCTTCTTCTCAGCGGTCATGTAGAACACCCCCATGACCATATCCTGTGTGGGGGAAACCACCGGTCGACCGTCCTGGGGCTTGAGTATGTTGTTCGCAGCGAGCATCAGTACGCGCGCTTCTGCCTGAGCCTCCACCGAAAGGGGAACGTGCACTGCCATCTGATCGCCGTCAAAGTCGGCGTTGAAAGCGGTGCAGGCTAGGGGGTGGAGCTTTATGGCGCGACCTTCGATGAGCACTGGTTCAAACGCCTGAATTCCCAAGCGGTGTAGCGTGGGGGCACGGTTGAGCAGCACTGGGTGATCCTTGATGACTTCTTCGAGTATATCCCAGACTTCCGGGCGCACGCGTTCGACCATGCGCTTGGCGGACTTTATGTTGTGGGCGAGCCCCTTTTCGGTCAGGGATTTGATGACGAAGGGCTTGAATAGCTCCAAAGCCATCTCCTTGGGCAGACCGCACTGGTACATTTTGAGCTCGGGGCCGACGACGATGACCGAACGGCCCGAATAGTCGACGCGCTTGCCCAAAAGGTTCATGCGGAAGCGACCCTGCTTGCCGCGCAAAAGCTCGGACAGGGACTTGAGTGGGCGGTTTCCGGGGCCTGTGACTGCGCGGGCGCGGCGGCCGTTGTCTATCAGCGCGTCTACCGCTTCCTGGAGCATGCGCTTTTCGTTGCGGACTATTATGTCCGGCGCTTTGAGTTCAAGCAGCCTCTTGAGGCGGTTGTTCCTGTTGATTACGCGGCGGTAAAGGTCGTTGAGGTCGCTGGTCGCAAAGCGCCCACCGTCTAATTGCACCATTGGGCGAAGGTCGGGCGGTATGACGGGCAGTACGTCCAATATCATCCATTCGGGGCGGTTGCCGGACTTCTGGAAGGATTCCACTACCTCTAGCCGCTTAATGGCGGCAGCGCGCTTCTGGGCGGCGTTGGCATGCACGTCCTCTCTCAATTGCGCCGCAATCTCATCGAGGTCGAGCTGCTGTAGAAGTTCTTTGATGGCAGCGGCACCTATCCCAACGCGGAAGGTCTTGCCGTCCACTGCGCATTTTTCCACCGCATCGCGGTATTCGCGCTCGGTCTCGAAAACGTGCTTGTATTCGAGATGGGAATCGCCCTTGTCCAGTACGACGTAGGAGGCGAAGTACAGCACCTTTTCGAGGTCTGTCGCCTTTATGTCCAACAGCTGGCGCATGCGGCTGGGAGCGCCGCGAAAATACCATATATGCGATACGGGCGCGGCGAGTTCGATGTGCCCCATGCGCTCGCGGCGCACCTTGGCGCGTGTGACCTCGACGCCGCACTTGTCGCAGATTATGCCCTTGTAGCGCACGCGCTTATAGCGCCCGCAGTGGCATTCCCAGTCCTTCTGAGGCCCGAATATGCGCTCGCAGAACAGTCCGTCCCGCTCGGGCTTCAATGTGCGGTAGTTAATGGTTTCAGGTTTTTTGACCTCACCGTAAGACCACTCGCGGATCTTTTCGGGCGAAGCCAGGCTTATCTTCATAGAGTCAAAATTATCAAGCTCGTGCAAAGCGTTATCTCCCTTCGGTTGGTGGGTACGGCGGTCATTCGCCCTTGTCTTCGGTTTTTTCCTCTTCCTCGTCTTCGGGTTCGAAGTTGAAGTCTTCGAGCAGGAAATCGTCCGTTATTGCGGGTTCGCTGGGAGTGCTGCCGATATCGTCCGAGCCGAACGCTTCCTAAGTGAAGTCATCCAGAAGGTCGCCGAAATCGTCCTCGTCGAAGTTTTCTAAAGGCTTCTTGCCAGCAACTTCGCGTTCCTCCCCTTCGAGGTTTAGCCCTAAGGGGCGCACATCGTCGTCTTCCAGGTCTCGAAGCTCGACTTCCCTGTTGTCCGCCGAGAGGACGCGAACGTCCAAAGCGAGGGACTGGAGCTCCTTGATGAGCACCCTGAAGGATTCGGGTACGCCGGGTTCGGGTATATTCTCGCCCTTGACAATGGCTTCGTAAGTCTTGACTCGCCCTGCGACATCGTCCGACTTGACGGTGAGTATCTCCTGAAGGGTGTGTGCTGCGCCGTAAGCCTCGAGCGCCCAGACTTCCATTTCGCCGAAGCGCTGGCCGCCGAATTGCGCCTTGCCGCCCAGCGGCTGCTGGGTGACCAGGGAGTACGGACCTGTGGAGCGCGCGTGTATCTTGTCGTCCACCAGATGGTGAAGCTTTAAGTAGTACATTATTCCGACGGTCACCCTGTTTTCAAACTGCTCGCCTGTTCTGCCGTCGAAGAGTATCGTCTTGCCGTCTTCGTCGAATCCTGCCATGCGTAGCCAATTCTGAATATCCGCCTCGGTCGCGCCGTCGAATACCGGGGTGGCGATGTGCTTCCCAAGCTTGTTACAGGCGGCACCGAGGTGAACTTCCAGCACCTGACCCATGTTCATTCGGGAAGGCACGCCCAACGGGTTGAGCACGATGTCGAGGGGTGTGCCGTTAGGTAGGTATGGCATATCTTCTTCGGGGAGTATGCGAGAAACGACACCCTTGTTCCCGTGGCGTCCCGCCATCTTGTCTCCCACGCTGATTTTGCGTTTCTGGGCGACGTATACGCGCACCATGCGCTTTACTCCGGGGGAAAGGTCGGCTCGCTTTTCGTTGGCGTCGAATACTTTTACGTCTACCACCACGCCCGATTCGCCGTGGGGCATGCGCAACGAAGTATCCCTGACTTCGCGCGCCTTTTCGCCGAATATGGCGCGGAGCAGCCTTTCTTCGGCGGTAAGCTCGGTCTCGCCCTTGGGTGTGACTTTGCCGACAAGTATGTCTCCGCTGCGAACTTCCGCCCCGATGCGGATTATTCCCTGATCGTCGAGGTCCTTTAGCGCTTCCTCACCGACGTTGGGAATGTCCCTCGTAATCTCCTCCGCGCCGAGTTTGGTCTCTCGGGCTTCGGATTCATGCTTTTCTATGTGGATTGAGGTGTATATGTCGTCCTTCACGAGCTTTTCGCTGATGAGCACAGCGTCCTCGTAGTTGTAGCCCTCCCAGGGCATGAAACCTATGAGCACGTTGCGACCGCCCTTCTTACGGTCAGTGGTTGCATAAATCCGCT
>CALNBC010000230.1 GCA_937874755.1 uncultured Clostridia bacterium | reverse complement strand
AGAGAGCGAATCCCCCCTTGTGAACCCTACCCCCAAAAATGGACACTTGCATGAATCAAGTAGCAATTCAAAGTGGACACGAACAAAAACAAAAATCCCGTTTTGTGGACACGAATGATATAATCAAGTATATTTTCGTGGTCAGCGGACGAGAAACCACTGAAGGAGGTACTTGTATGGCAAGTGGAGGAGCACGTCCCGGCGCGGGACGAAAACGCAAAGAGTATCATTATCCTGACGACACGGCTAAAAGTACTGTCCCACCTGTCACAACGGAGGACAGCGGTTTTACCGACGAACAGATGAAGCAGTTGCGGAAATCCCCGTATATCCGCAAGGTTACTAAGAAAACTGTTTCTTACACACTTACGTTCAAAGAGCTGTTTTGGAAGCGTTACAACGAGGGAACGTCGCCGCCTCAAATCTTCGACGAAGCTGGACTGGATGTCGACGTTCTTGGCGATACACGGGTTTACGGCCTTCTTACAATGCTTCGCCGCACGAAGCAGCGCGGTGTGCCTTTTACCGACGGTCGCGAGCCGCAGCAGCCTGCGAAAAAGGAGCAACCCTACGAACCAATCCCGAAACCGCCGCGCATGCCGCCACTGAAGAAATACGTTGTCGGCAAACTTGACGAGGGCGACGTGCGGCAGCTCATGCATCAGGTAGCGTACCTGACGCAGGAGATGGAATTTTTAAAAAAAATTATGTCACCGGACGATGGAGGGAAGTCGAGATGATGCTTTCTTCCGATCCTTCGGTTAAGTTTGCGGCAATCCGCGAAATGACGCTCCGCGACAACAATGTTCTTAACATCAAATGGCTCTGCGACATCGCCGGAGTTTCCCGCAGCGGGTATTACCGGTGGCTCGCCGCTGAAAAGAAGCGTGGCGAGATTGAGGAGCGGGACAAGGCGGATTTCGCTTATATCGTGCAAGCATATAGGTTCAGAGGTTACGACAAGGGAACTGTGGGCATCCATATGCGGCTACTCCGCTGGAATCCGCCTATAGTCATGAACCCCAAGAAGATAAGGAGGCTTATGCGGAAATACAACCTAATCTGCCCAATCCGCAAGGCAAACCCATACAGGCGTACGGCAAAGGCAATGCAGACAAGCCACGTGGCTCCGAATCTTCTCAACCGTAAGTTCCGCACATACGGTCCCCGGACCGTTTTGCTGACAGACATTACCTACATACCGCGCGGGGAGTCCAAGTTCAGCTATCTTTCAGTAATCATGGACGCGTTCACTAAAGAGGTTCTAGCGCACGTAATCAGCACTTCGTTCGAGGTGGATTTCGTCCTCCAAACGGTGCAAATGCTTAAAGACAACCACGGTTCTGAACTGAAAACCGACGTCCTCATCCACTCCGACCAAGGTTGCCATTACACAAGCAACAAGTTCATCGAAATCTTCGAAGACCCCGAACTACGCCAGTCGATGTCGCGCAAGGGGAATTGCTGGGACAACGCGCCGCAGGAAAGCCTTTTCGGGCATATGAAGGACGAAATACGCCTTCTTCCTAGCGATCGTCACCCTGAGATTGCCAAAAAGGTAAACGACTGGATTGACTATTACAACAACGACCGCTGCCAATGGGGGCTTCACAAACTGTCGCCGAGGGAGTATTATGGATGGGTCGAACACGGCTTATGGCCACTC
>CALNBC010000229.1 GCA_937874755.1 uncultured Clostridia bacterium | reverse complement strand
GCGGCAAGGGTACACCGCGTGAAGTCATTCGGAACTACTTCCTAAACGACTTCTACACCGACCACTGCAAGATTTACCAAAAACGACCGATTTACTGGCTATTTGACTCCGGCAAGAAAAACGGTTTCAAGGCGCTGATCTATCTGCACCGCTATTCACGTGACCTGCTCGCCAAGCTACGCACCGATTACGTCCATGAACAGCAGGAGCGCTATCGCACACAGCTTTCCCACATCGCCGCCGCTCTGAACACCGCTACTGGGTCGGAACGCGCACGACTATTAAAACAACAAAACAAGCTGTCAGAACAACTGAAAGAAATTACTGCTTTTGAAGAGAAAGTACACCACCTCGCTGACCAAAACATCGGGATAGACCTCGACGACGGCGTAAAGAAGAACTACGAAATCTTCGCCGACGTCTTGGCGAAGATATGAAGTGACTGATTCGATTGGCCTCGATGACGGAGCGAAAAAGAACTACGGGATTTCGCCGATGTTTTAGTGAATGTCTAGGGGGAAGTGAACTGATATGCGAGGATATAACACGATTGAGGAACTACTGAACGCTCCTGAAGGCGAGCATTTCGAGTTTAAGGAAGCAAAATCGCGCTTTGATTCAAACGAAGCTGCACGATATTGCTGTGCCCTGTCAAACACGGGTGGAGGCAAGTTCGTACTTGGCATCAGCGACAAACGTCCTCGCCAAGTGGTCGGAAGCAACGCCTTTGACCAACCGGAACGCACCCGCAAAGGATTGATGGACAGGCTACGGGTACGTGTGGATTTCGATATCATTGAGCAGGACGGAAAACGCGTGCTCGTATTCGAAGTGGCGGGTCGTCCGTCAGGTCTGCCCGTTCAGGTGGACGGTATCGCTTGGTGGCGCGATGGGGACAGCCTTGTGCCGATGCCGGAAGACGTGCGCCGCAGAATATACGATGAAACGGGATTTGATTTTTCGGGTAGTGTTTGTCCCGGTGCAAGTGTTAAAGACTTGGACGAGGGCGCAATTAACGCTTTCCGTAGCAAATGGGCTGAAAAAAGCAGTAATAACCGTTTAAAGACTCTGTCTGCGGAGCAACTACTTGTCGACTGCGAGGCAATATCGGACGGTGGCGTAACCTATGCGGCATTGGCATTGTTCGGAACGCGCGCCGCACTCGGGAAGTACCTTTCGCAGTCTGAGATAGTCTTTGAGTATCGCTCATCGGACGCATCCGGCCCTGCACAGCAAAGAGAGGAGTTCCGTATGGGTTTCTTTGCGTGTTACGATCGTGTGTGGGAGCTTATTAACTTGCGGAACGATAAACAGCATTATCAAGAAGGTTTATTCATCTTCGATATACCGACGTTCAATGAGCGTGTCGTGCGCGAAGCCCTGTTAAACGCTGTCAGTCACCGCAACTACCAGTTGAGTGGAAGCGTGTTTGTCAGGCAATATCGCGACAGGTTAGTTATCGAAAGCCCCGGCGGGTTTCCGAATGGTGTGACACTCGATAACATCCTTGACAGACAATCGCCGCGCAACCGCCGTATCGCAGAGATACTCTCACTTTGCGGTTTGGTCGAGCGTTCGGGTCAGGGTATGAACTTGATTTATGAGTTAAGCATTAAGGAAGCAAAACCTTTACCAGATTTTCATGGCACTGATGATAACTTCGTCAGCATCACGCTAAACGGGTTGGTACTTGACCGCAAAATGCTGTCGCTAATAAACCGAATTGGCAATGAACGGCTCGAAGCCATGGCGACTGACGATTTTCTTGTAGTAAACGCATTGTTCCATGAACAGCCGCTAACTGACGCATTGCGCTCTCGCACGAAGCGCCTAATTGAACTGGGATTAGTTGAACATGTCAGCCGCAATAAATTTGTCCTTGCTTGCAGTCTGTATGAAGTAGCTAATAGATCCGGAGTTCACACGAGACTCGTCGGACTAGACCGAGAAACAAATAAGGAGTTAATCCTGAAGCACATTC
>CALNBC010000228.1 GCA_937874755.1 uncultured Clostridia bacterium | reverse complement strand
CAAATGAACCCGGCGCATTTTTACAGCGGGATTTGCCCCTATCCAGCACCGAGCGAAAGCCGTAACTGCGATTTCGCTGGTCGAAGGAGAGGGGCAAATCCCGCTGTAAAAATGCGCCGGGTTCATTTGGCTGCGCATCACAGACGACGGTCAGCCTGACCTCATCCAAATGGCTCTGCTTCCTTTGATGCCATTCGCTCGCCTGCCATTTTTCTTCCTCGAGGGCTTGCCAAAGCGATTTTTCTCTTATGCCCAGCACCAACTGCCCCGACGGAGGGCAGGAGCGCCGCCCCAGAAAAAGCGGGAAAGCGGGGTTCACGAGCGCATGAGAGAGTTTTTTCAGAAGCTCCTCGTCGCCCTCCAGAGCGACGAGAAATACCGCGTCCGCCAGATAATAGCGCGTTGTGACAAAGGATGAATTGCCCTTCTTTTGCTTTGCTGTGTGGTAATCCCTAAGCAAAACCCCCGGCTGGTCTATGCGCACGCCGAATTTGAGTTCGTCCAAATCGTCCAAAGGCTCTGTACGACCGCGCCCCAAAGCGGCGGCAAGCATGCCGACCACCCCGCTTTTAGTCGGCTCCCGGGCGGTATCGCGGGTGTCGAACTTGCTGGCAACACCCCAGGACTGCAAAGGCGCCGCCAGCCTAAGCAGCAAAGTGCTCATGAGCGCACCTCATCCTCCTGCAACAGGTTGCGCACCATGTCCTCAGTCTGAATCAACAATTCAGAGAACTCCATCGCGTCGCCCAATTCGATTAGCTCTTCGCCTATGCCGGCGACAAATGCGTATTCGGGGGCAGAGAAGAAGTTATCGTAAACCAGCCCCGCATACTTCGCGAGCGCGTCTGTTGATGCCTTCTGATAGCCTCCCTCGCCCGTTTTGACGGGCGTCTCGAACGCGCCCACGAGGTTGACCGGCTGGTCCCGGCGAAGCGCGACCATTACCGCGTAGGGCGGGGTTCCGTTGGCGAAGGTGTTCTGTTTGCCCGTGGGCATCGATAAGGCGAAAGCGCGCAGGAACTCCCGCACCGCCACCGCCGCGGCATTGGCGTCGCCGAGGTTGTTTGCCAAATCGTGGGCGGCGACGGTCGCGTAGCGGTAGAGGGTAGAGGAATTAAATTCGATGGTGCCTATCATTCCGGCTCCCGCCGTATCCTCGGGCTTGCGGTCGTCCATCGCGGTGTAGTAGTCGTACTCGTTCTCTACCTTGTGTGTGGAGAGCGCGTGAGCCACCTGGGCGGACGCGTCTGTGTTCAGCGCCGGGTCGTCGGCGACCATGCGGCCGAACAGGGCGATGTCCACGCCCGCGCCGACATTAAGCGCCTCCTGAACTTCTTTTTTGCCGGGAAGAGGATCCAGCAATGCCATGTGCGCCAGATTCTCCGCCTGCTTGTTGCTCATGAAGAAGAGCGCCTTTGCTTCCGAATTGCTGGTCTTGACCTCCGCTTTGTTAATAATCTTCTCGGCTGCAACCATAGCCTCATCTTCGCCGATGCCGTGCAATCGGCGAATCTGCTCCGCGACCTTTTCGACTATTTTCTTGGTGCGCTCGCTCAGCTCGCTCTCGTCGAAACGCTCGTTGAACATCTCCCTCATAGCGTGCTTCCACGCCTGGGAGGAAACCCGCGCGCGGCGAACTCCGCCGTAAATCGCGGTCTTGGGGCTGCCCGTGTCATCCCTGTTGACGCAGCTCGGCGGCAGGGACTGAATCACGTGGACGTCTACAAAAACCCTGTTCTTGCTATTGCTCATTGCCGTTTCCTCCGTTTTCTTTCTTGTCATTCTCGCCATTCTTGGAATGTGCGTGGGCGGCGCGGTAATAGTCCTCGCCCCAGCGCAGGCGGATGCGGTTCTTGCTCTCGTCGAACTGATACCAGTACAAGTCCTCCGCCAGGCGGGGGTAATCGAGCGCGATGTCCTCCGCCC